>CASFKT010000025.1 GCA_949295195.1 uncultured bacterium
CTGGCTGACGCCGATCTGGGTGCGGAGGTCGGTGAAATAAACTTTGGATGTTGGCATCTTGGTTCTCTCCTCACGTTTTTTGAATTGGTACAAATGCTTCCCCGATGATCAGAAGCGGGAAAAGACAACGCCCCGCTTGGTCTCGATCACTCCCGGCACAATGGCGCAGAAGGAGCCCGCCACAATCAAAATGATCCCCAGCAGCATATTCAGAGGGATCTCCTCCCCGTGGAGGGCCCAGGCCAGCACCGGGGACAGGGCTGGCTTGAAGAAGTAGACCAGGGAGACAATGCTGGCCGGCTGGTATTCCATGGCCATGAAGTAGGAGCAGAAGCCCACGCCCGCCACGCCAGCGGACACATACAGCACCACGGGCAGGTTTTCCAGGGTGTATCCGGCAAACAGGGGGATGTTGGCAAAGGCGGGCAGTCCGGCCGCGGTGATGGCCTGGGCCGCCGCCGGGATGTGGGTGACGCCGATGAACACCAGGATGATCAGACTGCCGAACAGGAATCCGAAGCAGGTGACCACCGAGCCCCCGAACAGGGCCACTTTTTTCTTGCCCATGACCCCGTAGATGGCAAACAGGATGGTGGCCGCCAGGGCCAGCACCACGCCGAAGGGGTTCAGGCGAGTCTCAAAGGGGTTGATAATGGCCACGGTCCCCAGCACCTCCAGTACCAGGGCGGCGATGTGCCTCCCCCGGATGGCCTCGCCCAGGAACAGAAAGGCCAGGAAGGTGACGAACACCGGGTTGCAGCTGAACAGGACGGCCACTACCCCGGAGTCCACGTAGTTCACCGACAGCTGGTAGATGGGCATGCAGATGGCGATGCCCACCAGGCCCAGCAGGGCGAAATAGGCCACGCTCCTCCGGTCCAGAGACAGCCCCCGCTTTTTCAGCGTCCGCCAGGCCAGCGGGGCCAGGAACAGAAAGCCGATGAAGAAGCGGGCGAAGGTGAGCTGGACGGAGTTGATTTCCCCAGCGATGTATTTGAGGGCCACCTCAAACGTGCTGAACATAATGGTGGCGATGACGATGTACAGATACCCCTGCTTCATGGCATTTCCCCCTATGGCTCATCTTTCTCCATGGAAAAGGCGGGCCGCAAAGCAGCCCGCCCCACGGCGTTCCCTATTATAGCATAAAATCCGCTTCGTGAATAGAATCCATCCGGTTTATTCCATGAGTTTTTGGAACTCCTCCTCGGTCAGGACGGGAATGCCCAGCTCCTGGGCCTTTCTGAGCTTGGAGCCCGCCGCCTCTCCGGCCACCACATAGGTGGTCTTTTTGGACACGGAGGAGGCGGACTTTCCCCCCCGCTCCTCGATGAGGGCGGAGGCCTGGTCCCGGGTGAAGTGCTCCAGGGAGCCGGTGAGCACAAAGGTCATGCCCGCAAAGCGCTGGTCGCTCCCCTGCTCAGCAGCCGTCATGTTCACCCCGGCCTCCTTCAGGCGGGCGATGAGGTGCTGGCTCTGGGGGCTGGCGAACCAGTCCAGGATGCTTTGGGCGGTGATGGCACCGATGTCGTCCACGGCGGTGAGCTCCTCCAGGGTGGCGCTCTGGACGGCGTCCAGGGTGCGGAACCGGGTGGCCAGAATTTTGCCCGCCTTCTGCCCCACCTGCCGGATGCCGAAGGCGTACAGCAGCCGGGACAGGTCCTGCTCCTTGGAGCGCTCGATGGCGGCGATCAGGTTCTGAGCGGACTTTTTGCCCATCCGCTCCAGGGGCTCCACGTCCTCCGCCTTCAGGAAGTACAGGTCCCCGGGGGTTTTGACCAGCCCGGCGTTCACCAGGTTCTCCACCACGGCGATGCCCAGGCCCTCAATATCCATGGCGTCCCTGGAGGCGAAGTGGGCCAGATTCCGCAGCAGCTGGGCGGGGCACTCAGCCCCGGTGCAGCGGATGTGGGCCCCGTCCTCGTCCCGCTCCACGGGGGCCCCGCACACGGGACACACCGTGGGGAACACATAGGGGACGGTCCCCTCGGGCCGCTTCTCCCCTACCACGGAGAGAATCTCCGGGATGATCTCCCCCGCCTTGCGCACCAGCACCGTGTCCCCGATGCGCACGTCCTTCTCCGTAATAAAATCCTGGTTGTGGAGGGTGGCGTTTGTGACGGTGGTTCCCGCCAGCCGCACCGGCTCCAGCACCGCCTTGGGGGTGAGCACCCCGGTGCGGCCCACCTGGATGACGATGTCCACCACCTTGGAGGGCTTCACCTCCGGGGGGTACTTGTAGGCCGCCGCCCACCGGGGGAACTTGGCGGTGCTGCCCAGGGTCTCCCGCTGGCTCAGGTCGTTGACCTTGATGACCGCCCCGTCGATGTCAAAGGGGAATTCCTCCCGGTTCTCTCCGATGGCGGCCACCCGGTCCACCGCCTCCTCGATGGTGGCGGCACTGTAATGGGGAATCACTTTAAAGTTCTTGGACTTCAAATAGTCCAGCGTCTCCAGGTGGGTGCGGAACGTCTCTCCCTCCGCCCACTGGACGTTAAAGACCGCAATGTCCAGCTTCCGGGAGGCGGCCACCTTGGGGTCCAGCTGCCGCAGGGACCCGGCGGCGGCGTTCCGGGGGTTGGCAAAGAGGGCCTCTCCCCTTCTCTCCCGCTCCTCGTTGAGGGCGTGAAACACCTTTTTGGGCATATAGACCTCCCCCCGGACGATGAGCTGGCTGGGGGCGTCCGGGATGCGCAGGGGGATGGACTTCACAGTCCGCAGGTTTTCGGTCACGTCCTCCCCCACCTGGCCGTCCCCGCGGGTGGCCCCCCGGACAAAGAGGCCGTTCTCATACTCCAGGGCCACGGACAGGCCGTCCACCTTGGGCTCCACGTCGTATACCGCGTTGGGGACCACGCCTTTCACCCGCTGGTCGAACTGGCGCAGCTCGTCGTAGTCAAATACGTCCTGGAGGGACTCCAGGGGCACCTTGTGGACCACCTGCTGGAAGGACTCCAGCGGCTTGCCACCGACTCGTTGGGTGGGAGAATCTGGAGTAATAAACT
Source organism: uncultured bacterium (assembly GCA_949295195.1). Taxonomy (GTDB): domain Bacteria; phylum Bacillota; class Clostridia; order Oscillospirales; family Oscillospiraceae; genus Lawsonibacter. Next base: position 3,006 of record CASFKT010000025.1, read on the forward strand.
CCGGGTGCTCCCCCTCCAGCTCCTCCAGCCGGCGGAGCTTGTGGTCGTAGTCGTAGTCCGACATACTGGGGTTATCCTGTACATAGTACTCGTAATTGGCCTGCTCCAGCTCCCGGCGAAGGGCCTGGATCTCCTCTTGAATGTCCATCAAAGTTCCTCCTGCGTTTGACTTGGTGGGGATTTCTTGGGAATGACGCGCCCCATGCGATATGTCGGGTTGTAGGGACAGTGTCCCCGATAGCTCGTGAACGAGTGACCCTGCGTGGCCGACTCTGCGACAAATCAGCGGGGGTGTGCGTATGGGCGGATATGATCCGCCCGTATCCAATTTTCACTGTGGGAACAGCGGGCGGCTAAAATCCCCCGTTTTGTAAAAAGATCTGGGGCACCTGCCCCACAATGACGGTCTCAGCGATGGGGATCTGGGTCTCGCACACCGCCTCCACCGCTCCGCCGGGGAGCATGAGGGTCAGAGGGACCGCAAGCTCCAGGTCGATCTTGTGGAGGGTCTGGTTCACCCCGGCGGAGGAGAACTGGCTTTGAAACTCCCCCTCCACCGTGCCCACCGTCATGGCGTGGACCTTCATGGTGGGGCCCAGGCCCCACAGCAGGTCCAGGTCCACCAGACTGCCCAGGGGAATCTGGATCTGGGACACGTCCACCCCGTCCAGGGCATCCAGCACCACCCCGATCAGCTCCGCCCGGAGTTGGTTCATAGCCGCCGTGTTGGTGGTCAGGGCGGTGATGTTTCCCCCAGGGTCCCGCTGGATGGTCACCAGGTCCGAGTAAGTGATTTCCTCCTCCCCCAGCTGTTCCCAGATGGCGTGCTCAATCACCCCGGCGATGGCGTTTTGTGCCTGTGCCTGGGCCGCCGTTACCACCATGGGCCGCAGCCGGGCCTCCAGAAAGCCGATGACTGCGGCGGCCAGAAGAACGCCTACCAGCAGGGTCACCTGCCAGGGCCTGGGCCGCCGCCAGCGTGCCCGCACAGGAGCTCCCCCGGAGCGCCCGCCTCTCCAGCTGCGGGGGCGCAGCGGGCGCCGGGACCGGAAATACCGCCGCAGCCGCCAAAGCAGGTCCATACGCCTCCCCTCCCATCAAGAGAGGATATGCGCCCGGCAGCTTGGCCTATCTCAATTTTTAGTGGTTCAGCAGTTCCTCCACCGCCAGCAGGACCCCCAGCTTGCCCGACTCGAAGGTGAGGCCGCCCTGGAGGTACACGGTGTAGGGCTCCCGCATGGGGGCGTCGGCGGACAGCTCGATGGACGCCCCCTGGATGAAGGCGCCTGCCGCCATAATGACCTGGCAGTCGTAGCCGGGCATGTCCCAGGGCTCGGGGGTGACGTAGGAGTCCACCGGTGCCCCGAACTGGATGCCCTTGCAGAACTTCTTCAGGGCTTCGGGCTCCTTCATGTGGATCATCTGGATGATGTCGTGGCGCACCGCCGAGGACACCGGCTCGGTCTCGTAGCCCAAGAGCTCCATCACCCGGGCGGCAAACACGGCGGTCTTGACTGCCTGGGCCACCGTGTGGGGGGCCAGGAACAGCCCCTGGTACAGCAGGCGGTTGTTCCCCAGGGTGGAGCCGCACTCTGCCCCGATGCCGGGCACCGTCAGGCGCATGGCGGCCCCCTCCACCAGGTCCCGCCGCCCGGCGATGTAGCCGCCGGTGGGGGCCAGGCCGCCGCCCGGGTTTTTGATCAGGGAGCCCACCACCAGGTCGGCCCCCACGTGGGTGGGCTCGATGGTCTCCACGAACTCCCCGTAGCAGTTGTCCACGATGACCGCCGCGTTGGGGTTGGCCTCCTTGATCACGCGGCACATCTCCCCGATCTCGGCCACCGACAGGGAGGCGCGGGTGGAATACCCCTTGGAACGCTGGATGAGCACCGCCTTCACCCGGGGGTCGGCGGCCGCCCTGGCCATCCCCTCCAGGTTGGGCTTGTTGTCAAGGAGTTCTACTTGCCGGTATTCCACGCCGTAGTCTTTCAGGGAGCCGTGGCCCTTGTCCACTGCGCCGATGACCCCCAAGAGGGTGTCGTAGGGGGCCCCCACGGCGGAGACCAGCACGTCCCCCGCCTTCAGACAGCCGTACAGGGCGGCGGCGATGGCGTGGGTGCCGTTGACGAACTGGATGCGCACCAGGGCGGCCTCGGTGCCGAAGATCTGGGCATAGATCTCGTCCAGCTTGTCCCGGCCCAGGTCGTCGTAGCCGTAGCCGGTGGTGCCGGCAAAGTAGGCGTCCGCTACACGATGGGTCTGGAAGGCGTCCAGTACCCGGGCGGCGTTCTCCTCGGCGATGGCGTCGATGCGGGCGAACTGATCTTTTAACTCCTCCTGGGCCTGACGGCCCAGCACTCTTACTTTCTCACTGATCTGTAAACTCATGGTGTCGTACTTCCTATCTGTTTTGTTTCATTTGGAGTTTCGCCCTGCGGGGCGAGTTTCTTTTTGGACGGCCAAAAAAACCAAAAAGCCGCCAAGGGGTGAGCGCAGATCGGCTTTCAGCCGATATGACGCTTGTCCCCTGGACCCCCGTTTTACGGGGGCCGCCAATTAGGCAGGCTTGGTCATTAACGCAAAGGCGCGGGTGGCTCAGTCGACTGGTTTTTGGTCTATAACCGCTGCCGCTGAGTGTCCGGTAACCTTTGGGTCATGCTTCTATCAGTTGGAAGCGCGCCTTTGAAGCTGGTGGGGCTCAAGTTGTGCGGTGGGAAACCGGGCGGCCCAGTGTGCCGCCCCTACAACAAGGTCTGAGACCTGATTCTATATCCGGTTACGGACGACCGCGAGGGCCGCCCCTACAACCGCTGAAACCTGACGGGCGGGTGAGGACACCCGCCCCTACGGCGAATATAGAAGCTGTCCCTTCTTTCGTAGGGGCCGGACACTGGCCGGCCCGCCGACTACGCACCAGCAAACACCTGCTCGGCAAAGCCAGGCGCGGATTGGAACCGCACCTGCTTTAATTTTCTGCCACGTCAGGCCCCAGTGGGCCGGAAAGAAACGTGGGCCGCCACTCAGATTTTGCGCGCCGGAAATTTATTTCTATCTCTCAGGTACGCGTCCCCCGTAATGGGGGTCCAGGGGCCGACTCCCCTTGTCAAGGGGAGATGGCCAAAGGCCAGAGGGGATAGGGACGGGCGGCATGGAGGCAGGGGCGGCAAAGCCGTTCCTGCCGATTGCGCCCACCCCTTGGCGGTTCTTTGGTTCCTTTCTGCCCGTGCAGAAAGGAACTCGCCGCCGGGGCGGCGAAATCCCCCTGCTTTTAAGATAATTTCCTCTGCACAAAGGCCGAAACCAGCTCCACGCAGGCCTGCACGTCAGACAGGTCCGCCATCTCCACCGGCGTATGGATATACCGGCAGGGCACGGACACGCCGCCCGTCTTGACCCCGGTGCGGCTCACATGGATGGCCCCCGCGTCGGTGCCCCCAGCGCGTAAAATGTCCCGCTGGACGGCGATGCCCCGCTCCTGAGCTATCAAGTCCAACTCCTTTACGACATCTGAGTGGCAGATGACGGAGTGGTCCATCAGCTTGATGGCCGCCCCGTTTCCCAGCTGAACGGTGCCGCACCGCTCTGTGCCCGGGGTGTCGTTCACGTCGGTGACATCCACCGCCAGGGCGTAGTCGGGCTCAATGGCATAGGCGGCGGTTTTAGAGCCCCGCAACCCCACCTCCTCCTGGGTGGAGAAGACGAAGTAGAGATCGTTGGGGCAGTTTTTCGGCAGCTTTGCCAGCACCTGGAGGAGAATGGCGCAGGAGATTCGGTTATCCAGGTAAGGGGAAATCACTTTCCCTCCACTGACAAACGTGGGAGTGTCGTAGACGGCGGTGTCGCCGATCTGGACCATCTCCCGGGCCTGGGCCTCGTCTCTGGCTCCAATGTCCAGGTAGCACTCGTCCAGCTTCAGCTTGGAGAAGGAAGCCTTCTCCTCCTTCACCACCACGCCCCGCACGCCGTTCTGGAAGCGGACGGGGGTGTACAAAATCTCCTGGGGGGCGACGCCGCCCAGCTTGCCCACCCGGAGGAACCCCTCCTTCTCAATGTGGGTGACGATGAAGCCGATGGAGTCCATGTGGGCGCACAGCATCACCTTGGGGCCAGGGCCCGGCTTGTGGATGGTGAGATTGCCCATGGTGTCGGTGGAGGCCTCCCCGCCATAGGGGGCGGCCAGTTTTCGGATGGCCTCCCGGATGCCCCCCTCGTTGCCGGAGGGGCCGTGGGCGGAGACCAAAGTTTGAATCAAATCAAAAAGTTCCATGAAGAAACTGCTCCTTTGTGAGGTTCAAAAAATGTGCCGAAAATGTCAGGACATGGTGCGGCGCGTCCAGGAGGCCGCGCCCTACGCGATCCGCCGCGTTTGCGTAGGGGCGGATATCATCCGCCCGTGTTCCATTCGTCACAGGAATTGGGCCGCGTGCTCCAAAAACGCCCGGGTCAGCTTCCGCATATTCTCAAAGTCCGAAATACATCCCACGCTGGCGGGGGCGTGCAGATAGCGCACGGCGGCGGAGAGGGCCGCCACCCGCACCCCGGCCTTGGAGCGCTGGATTGTCCGGGCGTCGTTGCCCCCGGCGATATACTCCTTGGTCTGCCAGGGAATGCTCCCCTCCTCCGCCAGGCGGCGCAGGGTCTCAAACAGCTCCCGATCGTAGATGGTCCCCCCGTCCATGTAGGAGATCACCGGCCCTTTCCCGGGGGCGCACACCCTCCGGGCCCCCTCGATCTCGGGCAGGTCGGCGGCGGTGGTGGTCTCCAGCACCAGGGCGATCTCCGGGGTGACCGAAAAGGCGGCCCCAAAGGCCCCCCGGGTGCCCACCTCCTCCTGGGCGGTAAAGGCGAAGGTCACGTCCAGAGGCAGGTCCTCTCTCAGCAACTCCAGCAGAATGGCGCAGCCCACCCGGTCGTCGATGGCCTTGGACTTGAGGAAGCCGTCCCCCAGTTCCTCCGGCTCCCCTACAAAGGCGCCGTAGGTGCCCAGGGGGACCTTGTATAGGGCCTCCTCCCTGCTGGCGGTTCCAATATCCAGATAGAGGGAGTCGGTCTTGGGGACCTTCTTCCGCTCCTCCGCCGTGAGCATGTGGATGGCCTTCATGCCTACAATGCCGGGGACTCGGTCCGGGCCCAGCTCCACCGGCTTGCCCAGGACCACCCGGCGGTCCACGCCGCCCACAAAGTCGAATTTCAGAAAGCCGTCCTCGGTGGCCCGGGTGACGATGAGGCCCACCTCGTCCATGTGGGCGCACAGGAGCACCTTATTCCCCGTGGCCCTCCTGCCTCGTTTAAACACGATCAGATTGCCCAGGGCGTCGGTGCGGATAGAGTCGGCGTAGGGCTCCGCCTGAGTGCGGAGATAGTCCCGCACCGCGTCCTCGTCCCCGGAGACGCCGTTCAGGGCGCACAGGGTCTTTAATGTCTCAATCACAGGGCCTCCGCCTCCTCTCCCAGCCCACGCACAAAGGCGGCCAGCAGCTTTGCGGTGTTGGTCAGGTCGTCTCCGTGGACGGTCTCAATGGGGGTGTGCATATACCGCAGGGGGACGGACAGCACCGCCGTGGCGATGCCCTCCCGGATGATCTGCATGGGCCAGCCGTTGGTGCCCGAGGAGCCGGCCATCACCTCGTACTGCACGGGCAGCTCCAGCTCCTGGGCTTTCTGTTCCATCCGTCTGGCCATCCACTTGGTGCAGTTGGGGCCCAGGCCGATCACAGGACCCTTACCCAGGGGGAAGGTCTTTTCCTTAGACGCGTCCGGGGAGTCCCCGTGGGTCACATCCACCGCCACGCAGAAATCCGGAGCCAGGCCGTAGGCGGCGGTGATGGCTCCGGTGCTGTGGGTCTCCTCCTGAGTGCTGCCCAGGAGATACAGGTCCACGTCCAGTTCTGCATCCTTCAACTGCTCCGCCGCGTCCAGCAGGACGGCGAAGCAGGCCCGGTCGTCCAGAGCCTTGCCGCACAGGAGCTTGTCCCCCAGGGTGCGGCAGCCGGTGCGGTAGACGGCGGGGGTGCCCACGGGGATGCGGCGCTGGGCCTCCTCCTGGGAGAGTCCGGTATCCAGATACAGGTCCCGGATGGGCAGGGCGCGGTCCATGTCCTCACGGCTCTGGATGTGGGGGGGCAGACAGGCCACCACCCCGTAGGTGGGAGGATCGGAGAGGATGGTCAGCTCCCGGTCGGGGAGCATCCGGGGGTCCACCCCGCCCAGAGGGGCGAATCGGAGAAAGCCGTCCTGGTGGCCGGTCACGATAAAGCCGATCTCGTCCAGGTGGGCATCCAGGAGCAGTTTCCTGGCCCCCTCTTTTCCGCAGCGGCGCACGCCCACCACATTGCCCATCTTGTCAATCCACGCCTCGTCCACCAGGGGGCGGAGCAGCTCCAGGGCCGCCTGGGCGGCGGGGGTCTCAAAGCCGCTGGGGGCGGGGATGGAACATAATTGTTCTAATGTTTCCGGGTAGTTCAAGGAATTGGTTCCTCCTTGTTTGCGTCTGTTTTTTATCGCGGGGGAGTTTCGCCGCCTGCGGGCGGCGAGTTTCTTTTTGGACGGCCAAAAAGAAACCAAAAAGCCGCCAGGGGGCAAGCGCAGATCGGCTTTCAGCCGATATGACGCTTGTCCCCTGGACCCCCGTTTTACGAGGGCCCCAATCAGGCAGCCTTGGCAGTTGATGCAAAGGCGCGGGTGGCTCAGCTGATTGGTTTTTGTTCTATTACCGCTGCCGCTAAGGGTCCGGCAACCTTTGGGTATTTCTCCTCCTGGTAGGAAGCGCGCCTTTTGGGCTGGTGGGGCCCAAGTTCAGCTCAGGAATACGGCGGGAGGGGCAAGCCCCTTCCCTACAAGTGCTCAAGAAATCCTTCCTGACTTGGGTAGGGGAGCCCCTTGGGGCTCCCGCCGTGGATGATTCGGGCCAAAAGGTTACCCTCATCCTCCCTCCTCCAAGGGTGAAGGCTCGGGCGGGCGGCCACATGGGGCCGCCCCTACAGTGTTTTTCCGCACATATTCAGAGCGGCGCGTCCGGGAGGCCGCGCCCTACAGCCTAATACGAACTATCGCCTACTCAACCAAGCCAGGCGCGGCTGTGGGACCGCACCAGCCGCAATTTTTACAAACCCAGGGCCCAGTGGCCCGATGGGAATTTAGACCAACCACTCAAATTTTGCGCGCCGGAAATTCCGCATATCACAACAGGTACGCGTCCCCCGTAACGGGGTCCGGGGAAAGGCGAATATGAGCGCAAAGCGCTCATCCTGAGCCGTCCCCGGTGGCGTTTTGCCTACTTTGCCGCCATGGGCAAAGTAGGTCGCCGTCCGCAGACGGCGAAACACCCCTACAAATTAACTCACAGCTCCTGCACCAGCTGCTTAAACACCTGCCCCCGCTCCATAAAATTCTTGAACCGGTCAAAGGCGGCGCAGGCCGGCGAGAGGACCACGATGTCCCCCGGCTGGGCGGCGGCCTTTGCCTCTTTTACCGCCCCGGCCAGGTCCCCGGCCATGAAGATGTCGGGGGTGTGGGGCATGAAGATGTCGGGGGTGTGGGGTCCATACCCGTCCGCCTCCTCCACCGCCTGGCGGATGGCGGGGGCGGTGTCCCCGGTGAGAACCAGGGTCTTCACCCGGTCCACGATCTCCAGGCCAAGCTGGGTAAAGGGGACTCCCTTGTCGTATCCGCCGGCAATCAGAATGACCTTCTTTGGGAAGGACTCCAGACAGGCGGTGGTGCGGGTGGGGCTGGTGCCGATGGAGTCGTTGTACCAGCGCACCCCGTCCAGTTCCCGGACGAACTCGATCCGGTGCTCCACCCCTTTGAAGCGCAGGGCCACCGCCCGGACGCACTTGTCGGGGACGACGCCGTCCACGGCGGCGATGGCGGCCATATAGTTTTCAATGTTGTGGTCGCCGGGGAGCTGGATGAGATCCAGGGGTAGCACCTCCCGGCTGCCCTGCTCGTTGGTGAGCCAGATGGCCTCGTCCCGGAGGTAGACCCCCTCGTCCAGCTGCCACTTCCGGCTGAACCAGGTGACGGGGCACACCGCCTCCGACGCCATGCTCCGCGCCCCTGGGTTGTCAAAGTTTAAAATCAGCCGGTCCTCAGGGCTCTGGTGGAGGAAAATATTTTTCTTGGCCTGGACATACTCCTCCATGGTGTGGTGGTAGTCCAGGTGGTTGGGGCTTATGTTGGTGACCACGGCAATATGGGGGCTCTGGTCCATGGTCATCAGCTGGAAGGAGGACAGCTCCAGCACGGCGTAGTCCTCCTCCACCATGTCGGCCACGTCGGCCAGCAGGGGCCTGCCGATGTTTCCCCCCACATACACGTTCTTCCCCGCCTCTTTTAAAAACTCGGCGATGATGGTGGTGGTGGTGGTCTTTCCGTCGCTTCCAGTGACGCCGATGAGCCGCCCGGGGCAGGTCTGGAAGAACACCTCCATCTCCGAGCTGAGAGAGGCCCCCCGCTGGACGGCGTCCAGCAGCTCCGGGGTGTTGGGGCTCAGGCCCGGGGTGCGGAAGATCAGCTCCTCCGGGAGGTCCTTCAGGTAGTCCTCCCCCAAGATCAGCCGTGCCCCCAGGCTCTCCAGCTCCTGGGCCTGCTCGGCCAGCCGCTCCCGGGGCGAGCGGTCCCGGACAGTGACCTCCACCCCGGCCCGCAGGAGCATTTTAATGAGCGGGATGTTACTTACCCCCATGCCGATGACGGTGACCCGCCGGCCGCTGAGCTCGGACAGATACTCTTTGATGGTGGACATAACGTCCCCTCCTTCCATTCCGTTCCAGTGAATTCTTACCTGGTTAGTATATTACCATAGCGGCCGGAAAAATTCAATTCCCAAGAACCCGGCCCTTTTATTTGACAACCGTCCGGTTTTCCGGTATGATAGAGGGCGCAAGCGGGCTGGACAGCCGCGCGGGCGGGGCGAAAGGCCCGTCTGTGAGGAAAGTCCGGGCTCCACAGGGCAGGGATAACGGGTAACACCCGCCGGGGGCGACCCTAGGAAAAGTGCAACAGAAATAGACTACCGCCCCGCCATGGGGCGGCAAAGGTGGAAAGGTGAGGTAAGAGCTCACCCGATGGCGTGTGAAAGCGCCCATCGCTGTAAACTCTATCCGGAGCAACGCCGTGGAGGGACATACAGGCCGGCCCGGCCGTCCCGGGGAGGCGGCTTGAGCGCGTTGGCAACAGCGCGTCGAGATAGATGGCTGTCTTAAAAGACAGAACCCGGCTTACAGGCCCGCTTGTACCAGAGGGGATACGTGTTTCGGCGCGTATCCCCTCAATCTGTTGAAAAACCTCTGCGGAGCAGAATCCG
>CASFKT010000026.1 GCA_949295195.1 uncultured bacterium
GCCCGTCTTGGTTTTCTTTACCGGGGGCAGGCCCAGCTGGTCAAAGAGGATGCGGCCCAGCTGCTGGGTGGAGTTGATGTTGAACTCCTCCCCGGCCAGTTCGTAAATGGTGGCCTGCACCTTGTCGATGCCCTGGGAGAGCATCTCCCCGAATTCCACCAGGGCCCCCCGGTCCACCAGCACCCCGATCTCCTCCATCTCGGCCAGCACCGGGCACAGGGGGAGGTCCACCTCGTCATAGATCTTGTTCAGCCCCAGCTCCTCCAGCCGCTGGGAGAGGGTCTTCCGCAGGGCCCCGATGAGGGCGGTGTGGGACAGCAGGGCGGCGGCGGGAGCGGCCGGGTCGGCCAGGGGGCCGAAGGCCCCCTCCTCCAGATAGGTCTTGGCCTTGGGGAACTCCTGGTTGTAGTAGGTGAGGCCCAGCTTTTCCAGGTCGTAGCTACCGTCGGTGGGGGCCAGCAGATAGGCGGCCACCTCCGTGTCAAAGACGATGCCGCCGGGGGTGATTCCCTCGTCCAGCAACCCCTTCCACAGCTCCTTGGAGCCGTGGACCACCTTTTTGACGTCCGGGGCAAACAGGGCCCGGAGCCCATCGTTGTAGCACTCCAGCTTGCCGGCGAACAGCAGGGCGGCCCGGTGCTCTTTCTCCGTCTCCGCCCACTCCACGCACACCACGTCCAGGGAGGGCAGGGCCAGCACGTTCACCTCGTCAAGCCCACGCCAGAGGGCCAGCAGCTCCTCCAGCCGCTCCCGGGTCTCCACCGTTTCACTGGCCGTGTTCACCTGGGCAGCCGCCTCCTCCTGGACGGCTCCCTCCCCCTGGGGGGCGGTGAGGTGGAACTTGTCGATGAGCTTGGCAAACTCCAGGTCCAGAAACAGCTGATACAGGGCGGGGCCGTTGGGCTCCTTCCGAAGGTTGTTCTCCGGGGCAAAGTCGATGGGGGCGTCGGTGTGGATGGTGGCCAGGTCATAGGACATGCGGGCCTGGTCCTCCCCCTCGGTGAGCTTCTTGATCACCCCGGGCTTGGCGGTCGTCGATGGAGCCGTACCGCTGGACCAGGGCCATGGCGGTCTTTTCCCCCACCCCCTTCACTCCGGGGATGTTGTCGCTGGAGTCCCCCATGAGAGCCTTCAGGTCGATGATGTGGATGGGGTCGAAGCCGTACTCCTCCCGGAAGGCCTCCGGGGTCATGTCCCGGGTGGTGGTGCGGCCCATGCGGGTGGACACCAGCTTCACGGTGGTGGTGTCCGTCACCAGCTGGAGGGAGTCCTTGTCCCCGGTGACGATCACCGTCTCCCACCCGGCGGCGGTATCCTTTACCGAGATGGTGCCGATGAGGTCGTCCGCCTCCCAGCTGTCCAGCTCGTACATGGGGATGTTCATGGCCGCCAGCACGTCCTTGAGCAGGGGGAGCTGGCTGGCCAGCTCATCGGGCATCCCCTTCCGGGTGGCCTTGTAGCCCTCATAGGCCAGGTGCCGGAAGGTGGGGGCCTTCCGGTCGAAGGTGACGCACAGGGCGTCGGGCTTCCCCTCGTCCAGCAGTTTTTGTAAAATGTTCAGAAAGCCGAAAATGGCGTTGGTGGGCTGTCCCGCCCGGGTGGTGAGGTTCTGGCTCACCCCGTAAAAGGCCCGGTTGACAATGGAGTTGCCGTCCAGGACCATCAGTTTCTTCATAATGGGTCTCCTCCCAAAATTCGTCGGTCAACAGCAGAATCGTGTACCTGGATAGTATATCAGGTTTCCCAAATCCGGACAAGAGAAACCCGTCCCTTTCTCTTGCTATACGGTATCGGATCTGGTATGATGGGGCCATAGAGGGGCCCATTTGACATGAAAATAGGAGGCGCACCCCATGGAACGGACGAATTCTGTCATTCGCATCTCCCGGGGCCGGCTGGCCGCCCTGCTGGCGGCCACGGTGCTGGTCTCCATTGCGCTGTTTTCCTTGATTTTCTACCACTGGTGCCTGCACGCCAAGCGGACGGAGGCCCTCACCCAGGGGGACGGCCCCCTGTGGGCCTTTGAGCAGGGAGAGCTGGAGGTGGTGGAGGAGGACCCGGACGGCACCACGGTCTATGGCGGCGCTTTCGGATACCGCGTGCACGTCCGGGACGGTTTTATCACCGCGACCTCCGACGACAACTGGCGCTGGCTGAAGGTCTACGAAGAGGGGGTGCTGACCGAGGTCTGGTTTGACAATCCCCTGTACGAGGCGGTGGCGCTGTGCACCCCCTTCCAGGTGGACAGCTATGTGAGATATCCCATCCGCACCCGGGAGGAGGCCCGGGCCATCCGGGCGAGCGTGGACGAGTCGGGGGCCGCCTCCCTCCGGGACCAGGGCCTGCGCTGCTGGGAGCTGGACAACGGCTATCTGGTGGTAGAGGCGTGACAGGGCCCCACGGACTTGAAGTAAAACACCCCGGCGGACATGATGTCCGCCGGGGTGTTTTCTCGCTGTTCAGGCGGCAGAGCCGTTTTTGGAACGCAGTTACAGCTTGGAGGTCTCTACCAGAGCGGTGAGGTGGCACAGAATCACCGAGGCCTCAGCCCGGGTGATGCTGCTCTCCCCATTGAACCGGTACTGGGCGTCGCCGGTGAGCACGCCGGAGCGGTACCAGCGGTAGACGATCTCACCGTACTCGTCACTCTCAGCCAGGTCGGGGATGAAGCCGTCGGGCACCTCGTTCACCCCGCCGCTGACGCGGGGAGGATAGGCGGCTTTGTCCCAGATGGCGGCCATCTCAAAGCGGGTGGCGCTCTCGTTGATGCGCTCCAGATAGCCGTCCTCCTCGGCGATGATCCCGCTCTCCAGACAGTAGGTGTAGTAAGGAGCGTACCAGGCCTCCCCCTCTGCGGCGGCGGGAATCTGGACGTCCTCATAGGCGGAGTAGAGCCGGGCGGCCAGCACGATCACCTGGGCCAGGGTCAGGGAATCGTTGGGGCCGAAGGAGCCGTCCGGGTTGCCGGTGAACCAGCCGGCGTTGGAGGCGGGGATGACAAAGTTATAGTACCAGTCCCCCTCGTTCACATCGGTGAAGGACACGTCCTCCACCTCCTCCAGGGGGATCTCATCGAAGCTGCCGTTATAGCCGAAGCGGACGGCCACGTTCCAGTCGGCGTACTCCTCGGGAATGGTCAGAACGAAAGTTCGTGTTTCTTCCGCAGGGGTATTCAGGTATTCTGTGTAGTCATTGGCCTGGCTCATGGTGAAGAATTCGGTGATTTCACCTTCTGCACTGACACCGGCGTAACGGTTGGAGCCATCCTTGGTAATATGAATAATCAAGGTCCACCAAGCGTCCTCTGGAATGTCTACCGGAGCGGCGGTGAGCTCACTGCCAATGGCCAAGCTCTCACCGGTGACCTCGAAGGTCACGCCCTCAATGGTGACCGAGCCCAGCGGCGCGGCCTCCGCCTCAGCGGCGGAAGCGGGGATCAGGGACATCCCCAGGCACAGGGCCAGGGCAAGGGCGGCGGAGATCATGCGGGAAACGCGTTTCTTCATGGTGGAATGCGTCCCAATTCCAATATTCCATCTCTCCACAGGCCGCATTCCGCTTGCCTGTATTGTAACGGATTTTTCCAGCCGGCGCAACCATTTTTGCCTACATTATAAAAATTTTGTCAAAAAATCCTCTTACATTAAATCAGATTTACCAACTGGACGGCCCGTTCCTGGGCCTCTCGCAGGATAGTCTCCGGGTCGTTGCCCTGGATGTCCAGCTCCTGGGCGGACAGGCACCGGGCGGAGGGGATGCCGAACATGGCGGCCAGCCCCTTGAGATAGTCGAAGCCGTAGTTCTGCCCCTCCAGAGGGCCTCCGGCGGTGGTGATAAAGACCAGCTCCCTGGCACGGCTCATGCCCACCTGCTCCCCCTCCTGGGTGTAGCGGAAGGTGACGCCCAGCATGCTGGCCCACTCCAGATAGACCTTCAGGGCCGCCGGGAAGGTCAGGTCCCAGTAGGGGGCCCCGATCACCACCAGGTCGGCCTGGGCCACCTCGTGGGCCGGGGCAAACATGGGGTCCCGGGGATCTTCGGGGAAGCGCTGGTGCCGCCGGTCGTCCAGCTCTGTGGTGAGCACCGGCAGGGGGGCGGCGGTCAGGTCCCGCTCCCGGATCTCCGACTCCGGCCAGCGGGCCCTGCAGCCCTCCAAAAAGGTCTGACACAGCTTCCAGGTGCGGGAGCGCTCCGGCCCCCGCATGCAGGCGTTGACAAATAAAATCTGTTTCACGTTCTCCATTGTACAGAATCTCCCAATTTCGATGTTTTTGTTTCGGTTTCCGCCTCCGTGGGGCGGAAAAGCGATACGCCCGAGTTTAAATCCCGCAGGGCGCACCGGGCGGTTTTGGCCAGGTACTCCATGGCCTCCAGAGGGTGGCGGCCCGCGGCGGTCTCGCCGGTGAGCATCAGGGCGCAGGAGCCGTCCAGCACCGCGTTATAGATGTCGCTCACCTCCGCCCGGGTGGGCACCGCCCGCTCCTCCATGGACCACAGCAGCTGGGTCACCACAAAGAAGGGTTTTCCCGCTCCCCGGCATGCCTGGGCGATGCGCTTCTGGGCGGAGGGGAGCTCCCACAGGGGCATACTGTTCCCCAGATCCCCCCGGGCGATGCAGATTACGTCCGCCTCCTCCAGAATCTCGTCCAGCTTCTCCATTCCCCGCCGGTTCTCGATCTTGGCCATAATCTTCACCCGGTCCAACCCCAGCTCCGCCAGGGCGGAGCGCAGGGTCAGGAGGTCCTCCCGGCCCCGCACGAAGGGCTGGAGGATGTGGGTCACCCCAAACCGGCCCGCCTGGGCCAGGTTGGCCCGGTCCTCCGCCGTCAGGGTGGGGGAGTCCACCTCCCGGCCCAGCAGGGCCAGGCTCTTGCGGCTCTTGAGCAGTCCGCCCCGCTCCACCCGGCAGGTCAGGCGGTCGGGGCCCGCCTCCTCCACCGTCAGCAGAAGGGCGCTGTCGTCCAGGGAGAGCTGGTCCCCGGGCCGGGCGGCCTCCACCACGCTCCGGGGGACGGGGATGCCCCCGGAGCCCAGCAGGGCGGAACCTCCCTCCCGGAGGGAAACCGGCTCCTCCAGCCGTCCCACCCGCAGCTCCGGGCCCTGGAGGTCCACGATCAGGCTGGCCTCCACCCCCGCCTGCCGGGCGGCGGGCCAGAATTCGTCCTCCAGCAGGGAGGCGCACTCCGGGAGGGTGGTGTGGGACAGGTTCAGCCGGGCCCCGGTCATCCCCGCCTGAAACATGGCCGTCAAAATCTCCCGCCGGGCGCAGGAGGCGCCCAGCGTTCCGTATAAATCCACAGGTGATCCACCTTTCTTATGAAGCCTTCGCCCCCTATTATGGCCTGGCCGCCCGCGTCCGTCAATGGGAAGGCGGGAATCTTTTGCGGGGCTTTCCCCCGCGGGGCCGATTCAGGCGGAATTGTCCCCACTTTTCATTGACGGTCCCCGGCGGGAATGATATACTGTATTAGTTTTAATTTGTATGAGAGGTGGCTCCTGTATGTGGCGTTCCGACCGCTGGAAGGACTATGAATTGATCGACTGCTCCCGGGGGGAGAAGCTGGAGCGGTGGGGGGAGCAGCTGCTGGTCCGCCCAGACCCCCAGGCCATTTGGAATACCCCCCGCACCCACCGGGGCTGGAAGCACAACGCGGGGCGGTACGCCCGCTCCTCCAGCGGCGGGGGACAGTGGCAGAACAAATCCATGCCCGAGCGCTGGACCGTCTCCTACGGCAGCCTCACCTTCAACATCAAGCCCATGAACTTCAAGCACACCGGCCTCTTTCCCGAGCAGGCCGCCAACTGGGACTGGGCCCAGGAGCAGATCCGCTCCGCCGGCCGGCCCATCAACGTGCTCAACCTGTTCGCCTACACCGGGGGGGCCACAGTGGCCTGCGCCGCCGCCGGGGCCAGCGTGTGCCATGTGGACGCCGCCCGGGGCATGGTGTCCTGGGCCAGGGAGAACGCCAAGTCCTCCCGCCTGGAGGACGCCCCCATCCGCTGGATTGTGGACGACTGCGCCAAGTTCGTGGAGCGGGAGATCCGCCGGGGACGGAAGTACGACGCCATCATCATGGACCCGCCCAGCTACGGCCGGGGCCCCTCCGGGGAGGTGTGGCGGCTGGAGGAGAACCTGTACCCCTTTGTGGAGCTGGTCTCCGGGGTGCTGTCCGACGAGCCCCTGTTCATCATCCTGAACTCCTACACCACCGGCCTGGCCCCCTCGGTGCTCACCTACATCCTGGAGACCCTGATCTCCAAGAAGTTCGGCGGGCACACCGTCTCCGACGAGCTGGGCCTGCCCGTCACCGAGAGCGGCCTGGTCCTCCCCTGCGGGGCCACCGGCCGCTGGACCATTCAGTAAGGGCGGCCTGCGGCCGCCCCTGCGCAACGAGGTATTTTCATGGAAAAAACAATCATCAACGTGGAGGACGTGCGCTTCTCCTATATCACCGCCGAGGGGGTGGCTCCCATCGTGCTGGACGGCGTGACCCTGGACATTGAGGAGGGCTCCTTCGTGGCCGTCCTGGGTCACAACGGCAGCGGCAAGTCCACCCTGGCCAAGCACATGAACGCCATCCTGCTCCCTACCGGGGGCAAGGTGTACGTGGACGGCATGGACACCGCCGACGAGGACAAGCTGCTGGACATCCGCCGCACGGTGGGCATGGTGTTCCAGAACCCGGACAACCAGATCGTGGCCAACGTGGTGGAGGAGGACGTGGCCTTCGCCCCGGAGAACCTGGGGGTGCCCCCGGAGGAAATCCGCCGGCGGGTGGACGACGCCTTGAAGGCGGTGGGCATGTACCAGTACCGGGAGCACGCCCCCCACCTCCTCTCCGGCGGACAGAAGCAGCGCATCGCCATCGCCGGGGTCATCGCCATGGAGCCCCGGTGCATCGTCCTGGACGAGCCCACCGCCATGCTGGACCCCATCGGCCGGGCCGACGTGCTGCGCACCATCAAGACCCTGAACCGGGAGCGGGGGGTCACCGTGGTCCTCATCACCCACCACATGGACGAGGCCGCCCAGGCCGACCGCCTGGTGGTCATGGCCAAGGGGCGGATCGTGGCCGACGGCGCCCCCAAGGAGGTGTTCCAGGACGTGGAGGGCCTCAAGGCCGTGGGCCTCACGGTCCCCGACACCACCGAGCTTCTCTGGGAACTGCGCCGGGAGGGGCTGGACGTGCCCCTGGACGCCCTCAGCGACGAGGAGTGCGCCCAGGCGCTGAAGGAACTGCTGGCCTGATGCCTTCCCCCTGTAAGGGGGAAGGTGGCACGGCCGAAGGCCGTGACGGATGAGGGTGCCGGCGTGCCTCTAACCACCGCCCCCTCATCCGCTTCGCTGCGCTCAGCACCTTCCCCCCTGAGGGGGGAAGGCTCTGACGGATTTACGGGCGTGACCTGCGGAAAATACTGCGTTCAAACGACCAAACTGTAGGGGCGGATATCATCCGCCCGAACAGACAGTGACGATGCTTAACGGGCGGATACTATCCGCCCCTACAACGAGAATGTTCTCCCAACAGGGGAGAGCGGCCAGGGCGTGACCCAAAACAGGGCATGCACCACTTTTAACAAAGGACGGAACACAACGGATGGAACCAATTCTGGAGACAAAAAAACTCTCCCATATCTACAGCGCCGGGACCCCCTTTGAGCGGGGGGCTCTGGTGGACGTGGACTTTGCCGCCTACCCCGGGGAGTACCTGGGCATCATCGGCCACACCGGCTCGGGCAAGTCCACCCTGATCCAGCACTTGAACGGCCTGCTCAAGCCCACCTCGGGCCAGGTCCTGTTCCAGGGGACGGACATCTGGACCGACCTGAAGACCACCCGCCGCACCCGGTTTCAGGTGGGGCTGGTGTTCCAGTACCCGGAGTACCAGCTCTTTGAGGAGACGGTATATAAGGACATCTCCTTCGGCCCCAAGAACATGGGCCTGGATGAGAAGGAGGTGGACCGGCGGGTGCGCTCGGCGGCCTACTTCGTGGGCCTGCGGGACGACCAGCTCAACCAGTCCCCCTTCGAGCTCTCCGGCGGCCAGAAGCGCCGGGTGGCCATCGCCGGGGTCATCGCCATGGAGCCCAAGGTGCTCATCCTGGACGAGCCCACCGCCGGACTGGACCCGGTGGGCACCGAGTCCATCCTGAGCAACATCCGGGCCTATCACAAGGCCCAGAACGCCACCATCATCATGGTCTCCCACTCCATGGAGGAGATGGCCCGGACGGTGGACCGGCTGGTTGTGGTCAACGACGGGAAAATCGCCCTGGAGGGGGCGCCCAGCCAGGTATTCCAGCACGGACAGGAGCTGGAGGACATGGGCCTGGGGATTCCCCAGATGACCCGGGTGTTCAACCGACTGAAGGCTATGGGCGTGGACGTGGGCTCCTCTGTGTACACCGTGGAGCAGGCCAAGCGGGCCATTCTGGACGCATTGGCCAAGAAGGGGGTGGGCTGAAATGGCACTGAAAGACATTACTCTGGGCCAGTATTTCCCCGGCCACTCCCTGGTCCACCGGCTGGATCCCCGCACCAAGATTCTGGCGGTGGTGATCTATATTGTGGCCCTGTTTCTGGCCAAGTCCTTTGTCACCTATGCCATCATGTTCGCCCTGCTGGCCCTGTCTGTGAAGATCTCCACCGTACCGGTGAGGTCCCTGGTCCGGGGCATGAAGCCGGTGGTGTTCATCCTGATCTTCACCGCCGTCTTGAATCTGTTCTACACCCCGGGGGAGCATGTGCTGTTCCAGGTGTGGATTCTCACCGTCACCCTGGAGGGGGTGCAGAATGCCTTCTTCATGGTCATCCGCATCCTGATGCTCATTGCGGGCACCTTCCTGCTCACCTACACCACCTCCCCCATCCTGCTCACCGACGGGCTGGAGTCCCTGCTGGGGCCCCTGAAAAAGATCAAGGTGCCGGTGCATGAGCTGGCCATGATGATGTCCATTGCCCTGCGGTTCATCCCTACCCTCATCGAGGAGACGGACAAGATCATGTCCGCCCAGCGGGCCCGGGGGGCTGACTTTGAGAGCGGCAACCTGATCCAGCGGGCCAAGGCCCTGATCCCCCTGCTGGTGCCCCTGTTTATCTCCGCCTTCCGCCGGGCGGAGGAGCTGGCGGTGGCCATGGAGTGCCGCTGTTACCACGGCGGCGAGGGGCGCACCCGCCTGCGCCAGCTGAAATACGAGGGCCGGGACTGGGCGGTGCTGGTGTTCTTCCTGGTGATCGCGGTCCTGGTGGGCGTCCTGGGACATTTCGGGTTGTGAGCCCGCCCGGGTCAGATTTTCTCCAGGCAGGCGTCCGTCAGCTGCATCCCCAGCCGCAGGCCCTGGTAGAAGGACCAGAGCCCGTGCCCCTGGATGGGGCTGGATTGAAGGTGGTCCGGCCATAACCGCGGGTCCGGCTGGGTGACGAAGTAGCGGTAGAGCTCGTCTACAATGTTGGGGATCTCGTTTCCCATGGAAATTCCTCCTTTACGCACAGTAAACTGTGCATATAATATAACATACAGAAAACTGTATGTCAAGGAGTATGACAATGTTTTCAGAGAGAATCCGAATGCTGCGTAAGGAATCTGGTTTGACGCAGGCTCAGGTAGCACAAGAAATAGGCCTTTCGGGGCGTGGTTATCAGGATTTAGAGCTAGGTGCGACCCCGAGAGGAGATACGCTCTCGGCCATCGCAGACTTCTACGGTGTGTCTATTGACTGGCTCATGGGCCGCACCGACGTGCGGGAGGTCAACGGCGGCGCCCTCCCCGCGCCGGAGCACCAGATCATGCTGGAGGCCGAGGTGGAGGTTCCGGAGGGGACGGAGGACCTGCTCCGCCGGGTGATCTCCGCCGCCCTGGCGGCGGAGGGGGTGGACCTGCCCTGTGAGATCAACGTCCTGCTCACCGACGACGAGGGCATCCACCAGGTGAACCGGGAGATGCGGCAGGTGGACCGCCCCACCGACGTGCTGTCCTTCCCCATGTTTGACCTCAAGCCGGGGGAGAAGCCGGAGGCGGGGGACGAGGACCCGGAGAGCGGCCTGGTCCCCCTGGGGGACATGTGCATCTCCCTGGAGCGGGCGGCGGCCCAGGCCGGGGAGTTCGGCCACAGCGTGGAGCGGGAGCTGAGCTATCTCACCGTCCACTCGGTGCTCCATCTGTTGGGCTATGACCACATGGACGAGGGGCCCATGAAGCGGCAGATGCGCGTTCATGAGGAGTTTATTCTGGACAAGCTGGGCATTACCCGGGAAATGGAGGAGGAAACGCCATGAGCACACCCCCCTATCTGCGTCTGGTCCCCCTGGAGGAGGAAGAAGAACCTGTAGAAGTGGAGCTGGAGATCAGTCCCAGGGATCTGGCTGTGATGGCCGCCTCAGTGTGCGCCGCGCTGGCCGCCTTCTGGTGGCTGTGGAAGAAGCTGGTAAAGTAAGCGAGGAAGGGAAAATGGTGTGCTTTTTTGCCGTTTGGCTGGCGCTGATGCTTGTGGGCCTGTTTTTCTGTATCCTTGGAAGCGTGGAGTCGTTGAACGCAGCGCTGGCCGTCTTGTTTCTGCTGGCCACGGGATTTATCGCCTTGACCGTAGCGGTGGTCCGTCAGATCCTGAAGCGGCTGGGAGAGCAGGAGCATCAGCTTCAGGAGCAGGCCCGGCAGGTCCAAAGGCTGGAGCAGCAGGTTCAAAGCCAGTCTCGGAGGATGGAGAAGCTGGAGGAACGGCTGAAGCTTAGGGAGAAGGAAAACTCCGTACAAGGAACGAGGTAAAAAGTGGGGAGCGGACCCGCTGCGTTTTTGCATGGCCTGATGTCCTCATCGGGCCGTTCCCGGGCGGCCCGGTGTGCCGCCCCTACGGCGAATCTGGAAGCGGTTTCTTCTTTTTCGTAGGGGCCGGACACTGGCCGGCCCGCCGAAGGGCTACTGCCATTCCGGAGCCCACCCTCATCCGCCTCGCATACGCTCGGCACCTTCTCCCTAGAAGGGAGAGGGCTTTCGGGCGGCTAATAGCCTCCCCTACGGCGAATCTGGAAGCGATTCCTTCTTTTTCGTAGGGGCCGGACACTGGCCGGCCCGCTGAATAGCTTCTGCCATTCCGGAGCCCACCCTCATCCGCCTCGCATACGCTCGGCACCTTCTCCCTGGAAGGGAGAAGGCTTTCGGGCGGCTGATAGACGCCCCTACGGCGGATACAGAAGCTGTTTCGTTCTCTCGTAGGGGCCGGTCCCAGACCGGCCCGCGTGCGGCCACATGGGGCCGCCCCTACGGTTCTCAAAAAACTTTTTCGGGCCTGGGTAGGTGAGGCCCTTGGGCCTCCCGCCGTCAACGGACCTGGTACCGTCTGCTTGGTAAACCCAGGCGCAGGAATGGAGCCGCGGAACCTGAAATTTTTGCTCACCCAGGCCCCAGTGGGCCGGAAGAAATTTGAACCAGCCACTCAAATTTTGCGCGCCGGAACTATTGCAGAACCTGACAGGTACGCGTCCCCCGTAATGGGGGCCGGGGAAAGGCGACTATGAGCACGAAGTGCTCATCGGAGCCGTCCCCGGTGGCGTTTTGCCTACTTTGCCGCCATGGGCAAAGTAGGTCGCCGCCCGCAGGCGGCGAAACACCCATGCAAATCAATAAACAAGGGAAAACTGCTCGCACCCAAACAAGAAAGTGAGGATCATCTGATGTCGATCAAAAAATCTGGAATTATTACTTTATGCGGACGCCCCAACGTGGGCAAATCCACCCTGACCAACGCCCTGGTGGGGGAGAAGGTGGCCATCGTCACCAACAAGCCCCAGACCACCCGCAACCGCATCTCCGCCATCCTGAACCGGGGGGAGTGCCAGTTCGTCTTTGTGGACACCCCGGGCCTGCACAAGGCCCGCACCCGCCTGGGGGACTACATGGTGAACGTGGTGAAGGAGAGCGTGGCCGATGTGGACGCGGTGCTCCTGCTGGTGGAGCCCATCCCCAACATCGGGGCCCCCGAGGCGGAGCTCATCGCCCGGATCAAGACCCTGGGTTGTCCCTCGGTGCTGGTCATCAACAAGGTGGACACCCTGGAGCACAAGGAGAAGCTGCTGGAGGTCATCCAGACCTACACCCAGGCCCACGACTTCACCGCCGTAATGCCCATCTCCGCCAAAAACGGCGAAGGGGTGGAGGAGCTGCTGGAGGTGCTGGAGGGCTTCCTGCCCGAGGGGCCCCAGCTGTTCCCCGAGGACATGATCTCCGACCAGCCCGAGCGGCAGATGATGGCGGAAATTTTAAGAGAAAAGCTGCTTTTGTGCCTGGACAAGGAGATCCCCCACGGTACGGCGGTGGAGATCACCAAGTTCTCCGAGCGGGACGACGAGGTCATCGAGATCGACGCCACCATCTACTGCGAGAAGAACAGCCACAAGGGCATCATCATCGGCAAGGGGGGAGCCATGCTGAAAAAAATCTCCTCCCTGGCCCGGCAGGATATGGAGCGGTTCATGGGGACCAAGGTTTTCCTCCAGACCTGGGTGAAAGTGAAAGAGAACTGGAGAGATAACGTGAATTTGATCCGGAATTTCGGGTATCGGGACGAGTGAGAGAGATTGCAGGGGAGTTTCGCCGCCTGCGGGCGGCGAGTGACTTTCCCGGCGATGGGAAAGTCACCAAAGGATCGCCGGGGGACGGCTCAGGATGAGCGCTTTGCGCTCATATTCGCCTTTCCCCCGGGCCCCTATTTACGGGGGTCACCCCTTGGGGTGGGCAAAAACCTTCCGGCGCGCAAAACCTGAGTGAAGTCTAAATTTGACCCCAGCCCCACTGGGGGCCTGACGCTCCAAAACTTGCATCTGATGCGGTTTCTCTTCTGCGCCTGACCTGGTGGAACTGTAGCACCTGGGCAGTAGACGGGGCTCGGATAAAGGACCGGTACTAAGATTCGAAAAGTGAGGCGCAGCCGTTGAACGGCATTCGGCTTAAATTTTGCAAACCCAGGGCCCAGTGGCCCGGCGGGAATTTAGAGGGCCACTCAAATTTTGCGCGCCGGTAAGTTTCCACCAAGTTTAAGGGATAACCCCCGTAAATAGGGGTCCAGGGGGTGGGCGAATATGGGCACGTGAGTGCCCATCCTGAGCCCACCCCTTGGCGGCTCTTTGGTTACTTTCTGGCCCGTCCAGAAAGTAACCCGCCGCCCGGGACTGTGTCACGAAAGAACAACACATGCCGCTGGCGGCGGAATAAAACCCCTGCGAAAAAAAGAAGAACTGCCCAGCCGGAATGTTCCACACATAGGGTTCGACCGTTTCTGCCATGCTAAGGGCGCAGAAAGAGAGACGGGAGGGCATGAAATGGATCAAGCAGGGATGTGGAAGCTGTTTTTTGCCACCGGGCTGCCGGAGGCCTATCTGGCGGTCCGGTCCGAAGGGGAGAGGCAGGAGGCCGTGCTGCCGCCCATGCCGCCCCCCGGACTGCCCGGCTCGGTGGGGATGCCCCCGCCGGGCTGGAGCTCCGAGAAAAAGACGGAGACGTCCGCTGGCCCGCTCTGAACCGGAGCGGGCTCTTTACATATTGGGAGCGTGAAGACATGCACATGCGCACCA
>CASFKT010000027.1 GCA_949295195.1 uncultured bacterium
AACCTGATTCCCAAGCACATCACCGCCGAGGACATCATGGCCTCCATCAACTACCTGAACTGCCTGGCCCACGGGGTGGGCACCCCCGACGACATCGACCACCTGGGCAACCGCCGCCTGCGCTGCGTGGGCGAGCTGATCCAGAACCAGTTCCGCATCGGCTTCAGCCGCATGGAGCGCGTCATCCGGGAGCGCATGACCACCCAGGACCTGGATGTGGTCACCCCCCAGAGCCTCATCAATATCCGCCCTGTCACCGCCGCCATCAAGGAGTTCTTCGGCTCCAGCCCCCTGAGCCAGTTCATGGACCAGACCAACCCCCTGGCCGAGCTGACCCACAAGCGCCGCCTGTCCGCTCTGGGCCCCGGCGGTCTGAGCCGTGACCGGGCCTCCTTCGACGTGCGAGACGTCCACTACAGCCACTACGGCCGTCTGTGCCCCATCGAGACCCCCGAAGGTCCCAACATCGGCCTGATCTCCTATCTGGCCTCCTACGCCCGCATCAACCGCTACGGCTTCATCGAGACCCCCTACCGCAAGGTGGACAAGGCCACCGGCCAGGTCACCGATGAGATCGAGTATATGACCGCCGACGTGGAGGACGAGTACACCATCTGCCAGGCCACCGAGCCGGTGGATGAGAACAACCGCTTTGTCAACGAGCGCATCACCTGCCGCCACCGCAACGAGATCATCTCCGTGCCCGCCAGCCAGGTGGACTACGTGGACGTGTCCCCCAAGATGATGGTGTCCATCGCCACGGCCATGATTCCCTTCCTCCAGAACGACGACGCCAACCGCGCCCTGATGGGCGCCAACATGCAGCGTCAGGCCGTGCCCCTGCTCCGCCCCGAGGCCCCCATCGTGGCCACCGGCCAGGAGCACAAGAACTGCATCGACTCCGAGGTGGCCATCCTGGCCGAGGGTCCCGGCACCGTCACCAAGGTGTCCGCCCGGTATATCACCGTAAAATATGACAACGGCACCACCAAGGAGTACCGCCTGACCAAGTATCTGCGCTCCAACCACGGCACCTGCATCAACCAGCGTCCCATCGTGGACGTGGGCCAGCGGGTGGAGTTCCAGGACGTGCTGGCCGACGGCCCCTCCACCGACCGGGGCGAGATCGCCCTGGGCCGGAACATCCTCATGGGCTTTATGACCTGGGAGGGCTACAACTACGAGGACGCCGTGCTGCTCAACGAGCGCATGGTGCGGGAGGACGTGTTCACCTCCATCCACATCGAGGAGTATGAGCTGGAGGCCCGGGATACCAAGCTGGGCCCCGAGACCATCACCCGCGACATTCCCAACGTGGGCGAGGACGCCCTGCGGGACCTGGACGAGCACGGCATCATCCGCATCGGCGCGGAGGTCCACGCCGGCGACTACCTGGTGGGCAAGGTGGCCCCCAAGGGCGAGGCCGAGGCCACCGCGGAGGAGAAGCTGCTGCGGGCCATCTTCGGTGAGAAGGCCCGTGAGGTCCGTGACACCTCTCTGAAGGTGCCCCACGGCGAGAGCGGCACCATCGTGGACGTGAAGATCTTCACCCGGGAGAACGGCGATGAGCTGGGCCCCGGCGTCAACCAGTGCGTCCGCGTCTATATCGCACAGAAGCGTAAGATCTCCGTGGGCGACAAGATGGCCGGCCGCCACGGCAACAAGGGCGTCGTGTCCCGCATCCTGCCCCAGGAGGATATGCCCTTCCTGCCCGACGGCACCCCCCTGGACATCGTGCTGAACCCCCTGGGCGTGCCTTCCCGTATGAACATCGGTCAGGTGCTGGAGGTCCATCTGGGCTACGCCGCCAAGACCCTGGGCTGGAAGGTGGCCACCCCCATCTTCAACGGCGCCACCGAGGAGGACATCCAGGAGTGCCTGAAGATGGCCGGTCTGGCCCGCGAGGTGGGCTACGACGAGCCCCTCATCGGCAAGCAGCTCTATCTGCCCGACGAGACCGCCGAGAACGGCATCCGTCCCCTCACTCCCGAGGAGATGGAGGACAAGGCCCAGGTGCGGGAGTGGCAGAAGGCCGGGCAGCTGCGCCTGGTGGACGGCAAGAACTGGCTGTACGACGGCCGCACCGGCCGGCGCTTTGACAACCCGGTCACCGTGGGCTATGTGTACTTCCTGAAGCTGCACCACCTGGTGGACGACAAGATCCACGCCCGCGCCACCGGCCCCTACTCCCTGGTCACCCAGCAGCCTCTGGGCGGCAAGGCCCAGTTCGGCGGCCAGCGCTTCGGCGAGATGGAGGTGTGGGCTCTGGAGGCCTACGGCGCCGCCTACACCCTGCAGGAGATTCTGACGGTGAAGTCCGACGACGTCACCGGCCGTGTGAAGACCTACGAGGCCATCGTCAAGGGCCACAACGTGCCCAAGCCCGGCGTGCCCGAGTCCTTCAAGGTGCTGATCAAGGAACTCCAGTCCCTGTGTCTGGACATGAAGGTGCTGGACGCCGAGGGCAACGAGATCGAGCTCAAGGACGAGGATGAGGACACCTATCAGCCCGGCAGCCGGGACGACTACTATGACCGGGACGACGACTATGCCTACCAGGAGGAGAAGGAGAGCGAGCTGGCCTCCGCCGGCGGCTTCACCTTCAAGGGCGACAGCGACGACGACGACCTGGCCATGGATATGGACCTGGACGAGAGCGGAGACGAGGACCGCTTCGACTCCGACGAGGACTATAACTAATTGACGGGAGGAGATTACAACACATGAGTTATGCTGAGTTTGACGCCATTCAGATCGGGATCGCCTCCCCCGAACAGATTCGCGCCTGGTCCTACGGCGAGGTAAAGCGCCCGGAGACCATCAACTACCGCACTCTGAAGCCGGAGAAGGACGGCCTGTTCTGCGAGCGGATCTTTGGCCCCACCAAGGACTGGGAGTGTAACTGCGGCAAGTATAAGAAGATCCGCTACAAGGGAAAGATCTGCGACCGCTGCGGCGTGGAGATCACCCGCTCCAAGGTCCGCCGGGAGCGCATGGGCCACATTGAGCTGGCCGCCCCCGTCTCCCACATCTGGTACTTCAAGGGTATCCCCTCCCGGATGGGCCTGCTGCTGGACATCAGCCCCCGGATTCTGGAGAAGGTGCTCTACTTCGCCAGCTATATCGTCATCGACCCGGGCTACACCCCCCTGTCCCGCAACCAGATCCTGTCCGAGAAGGAATACCGGGACATGCGGGAGAAGTACGAGGACGACTTCGACGCCGGCATGGGCGCCGAGGCGGTGAAGAAGCTGCTGCAGCAGATCGACCTGGAGCAGCTCTCCACCCAGCTCCGCGCCGAGCTGAAGGACGCCTCCGGCCAGAAAAAGGCCCGCATCGTCAAGCGTCTGGAGGTGGTGGACGCATTCCGCCTCTCCGGCAACAAGCCCGAGTGGATGATCATTGACGTGCTGCCCGTCATCCCCCCGGAGATCCGGCCCATGGTCCCCCTGGACGGCGGCCGGTACGCCTCCTCCGACCTGAACGACCTGTACCGCCGGGTCATTAACCGCAACAACCGCCTCAAGCGGCTCATCCAGCTCAACGCCCCGGACATCATCGTCCGCAACGAGAAGCGCATGCTCCAGGAGGCGGTGGACGCCCTCATCGACAACGGCCGCCGGGGCCGCGCCGTCACCGGCGCCAACAACCGGGCCCTCAAGTCCCTGTCCGACATGCTCAAGGGCAAGCAGGGCCGCTTCCGCCAGAACCTGCTGGGCAAGCGCGTGGACTACTCCGGCCGTTCCGTTATCGTGGTCGGCCCCAGCCTGAAGATCTACCAGTGCGGCCTGCCCAAGGAGATGGCCATTGAGCTCTTCCGCCCCTTCGTCATGAAGAAGCTAGTGGACGATGGCTCCGCCAACAACATCAAGGCCGCCAAGAAGATGGTGGAGAAGGGCGAGCCCGCCGTGTGGGACGCCCTGGAGTTCGTCATCAAGGAGCACCCTGTGATGCTCAACCGCGCCCCCACCCTGCACCGCCTGGGCATCCAGGCCTTTGAGCCGGTGCTGGTAGAGGGCCGGGCCATCAAGCTCCACCCCCTGGTGTGTACCGCCTTCAACGCCGACTTCGACGGCGACCAGATGGCTGTCCATGTGCCCCTGTCCGCCGAGGCCCAGACCGAGGCCCGCATCCTGATGCTGTCTGCCAACAACCTGCTGCGGCCCCAGGACGGCGGCCCGGTCACCATCCCCACCCAGGATATGATCCTGGGCGCCTACTACCTCACCTTCGAGCGGGAGGAGGAGGGCAGCGGCCACTGCTTTGCCGACCGGGACGAGGCCATGCTGGCCTATGACGCCGGGGTGGTCACCCTGCACTCCCCCATCAAGGTCCGCCTGTCCAAAGAGGTGGACGGCGTCACCAAATACAAGCTGGTGAGCACCACCGTGGGCCGCCTCATCTACAACGAGGCCATCCCCCAGGATCTGGGCTTTGTGGACCGCTCCGACCCGGAGCAGATGTTCGAGCCCGAGATCAACTTCGTGGTGGGCAAGAAGCAGCTGGGCAAGATCATCGACCGGTGTATCTCCAAGCACGGCTTCACCGTGTCCGCCGGCATGCTGGACGCCATCAAGGATCTGGGCTACCACTACTCCACCATCGGCTCTCTGACGGTAGCCATCGCCGATATGACGGTGCCCCACAAGAAGTACGAGCTCATCGGCGAGACCGAGAAGGAGATCGTCAAGATCGACCGGCAGTACCGCCGAGGCCTGATCACCAACGATGAGCGCTACCGCCTGTCGGTGGAGGCCTGGGACGACACCACCAAGAAGGTGACCAACGCCCTGCAGGAGTCCATGGACCGCTACAACCCCATCTTCATGATGGCCGACTCCGGCGCCCGTGGCTCTATGGCCCAGATCCGTCAGCTGGCCGGCATGCGCGGCCTGATGGCCGACACCTCCGGCCGCACCATCGAAATCCCCATCAAGTCCAACTTCCGTGAGGGCCTGTCCGTGCTGGAGTACTTCATCTCCTCCCGAGGCGCCCGGAAGGGCATGGCCGATACCGCCCTGCGTACCGCCGACTCGGGTTACCTGACCCGCCGTCTGGTGGACGTGTCCCAGGAGGTCATCATCCGGGAGGACGACTGCGGCACCGACGACGGCATCGAGGTCAGCGAGATCGAGGAGCACGGCCAGGTCATCGAGACCTTCGCCGAGCGCGTCCACGGCCGCTATCCCACCGCCGATATCAAGGACCCCCAGACCGGCGAGGTCCTGTTCACCAAGGACACCATGCTCCGCAAGGACGACGCGGAGATCCTGGAGAAGCACGGCATCCACGCGGTGAAGATCCGCTCCGTGCTCACCTGCCGGGCCCGCAGCGGCGTGTGCGCCAAGTGCTACGGCATCAACCTGGCCATCGGCGAGCCCGTGGGCGCCGGTGAGGCGGTGGGCATCATCGCCGCCCAGTCCATCGGCGAGCCGGGCACCCAGCTGACCATGCGTACCTTCCACACCGGCGGCGTGGCCGGCGGCGACATCACTCAGGGTCTGCCCCGAGTGGAGGAGCTGTTTGAGGCCCGCAAGCCCAAGAAGATGGCCCAGCTGGCCGAGATCGGCGGCCGGGTGTCCATTGAGGAGACCAAGCGCAATGTCATGTGCAACGTGACCATCACCGCCGACGACGGCGAGGTGGTGACCTACGCCCTGCCCTATGCCTCCGGCATCCGGGTGAAGGAGGGCGACGTGGTGGTCAAGGGCGAGCAGCTCACCGAGGGCGCCCTGTCTCCCCACGAGGTCTTACGCATCCGCGGACTGTCTGAGTGCCACAATTACCTCATCCGCGAGGTGCAGAAGGTGTACCGCCAGCAGGGCGTCGACACCAACGACAAGCACATCGAGGTCATTATCCGTCAGATGATGCGCAAGGTCCGGGTGGAGGATGCCGGCGATTCCGAGCTGCTGTCCGGCTCCACCATCGACCTCATCGAGTTCCTGGACGCCGAGGCGGAGATCCAGAAGCGGATCGACGCGGGCGAGAAGAACGCCGAGGGCGAGGAGCTGCGCAAGCCCACCTGCACCCGCCTGCTCATGGGTATCACCAAGGCCTCTCTGGCCACCGATTCCTGGATGTCCGCGGCCTCCTTCCAGGAGACCACCAAGGTGCTCACCGAGGCGGCCATCCGCGGCAAGGTGGACCACCTGCGCGGCCTGAAGGAGAACGTCATCATCGGTAAGCTGATCCCCGCCGGTTCCGGCCTGGCTCAGTACCGGAAGTTTGACGCCATCGACGACGAGGGCAACCTGACCAGCAAGAAGTCCGGCTCCATCGTGGCCGACGCCCTGGAGGCGCCCGCCGAGGACGAGGAGGAGAGCCTGGGCCTGGACCTGCTCCTGGACGAGGGGGAGGAGGGCGAGGACTCCCTCTTTGAGGAGGGGGCCATCACCCTGGACAGCGATCAGCCCCAGGAGGAGCAGCAGGACCCGGTTCTGTAACTCCTTTATCAAGATTTAAAGATCGGCCCGCGGAGTATTCCGCGGGCCGATTTTCGTTTCAAGAGAGCAGAGCCGCTCCGGCGTTCAGGGGAATGGAGGGGCCGGTTTTCTCACTCCTCAGGCGTGGCCACAATGATCCGGATGCGGCCGCCGGCGGAACAGCCCAAATCGTCGTACCAGCCCTTCAGCGTATAGTTACTGGAGTCGATCTCAGACAGGGTCGTCAGATAGTAGCCGCGGCTTCCGTTGGTGTCCCGCAGAAGGACCTGCACATCCTCGGCAATATCATAGCTGCGGTTGCCCGAGGTGGCGGCGAGGGAGAGGGCGTCAAGATCCGTGATGGTGATATCCTCCAGCTGGCGGATGTTCTTCAGCTCCTCGTCCTCATAGATGAGAGCGGCGCCGCCGGTCTTGGCGGGATAGATGACGCTGCCGTTTATGGTATACTGTTCGCCGTTTTGGTAGTATTCATAGGAACCGGATACGCTGGTGCCGCTGGAACTGGTCTCCGCCGAGGTCACATAGACGTAGGTATAGGTGTCTCCGGTGGCTTCGCTGAGAATGAGGCAGTCGATCTCGTCGGAGCTGTTCAGGGTGTAGTAAATCACGTCGTCGCCCTGCAGGGTCTCGCCCGCCAGGCGGGAGGGATAGATGCGGGCGTAGCCCCCCTCTCCGTCGGTGTCCAGGATCTCCACATCATCGGCAAAGTCATAGCCGGCAAAGGAGGAGCCGTCGCTGCTGACCTTTCCGGAGAGGGACTTGGACTGCATGGACTTGATGGTGGTGCCGGAGCTGTTCACAGTGACCGTTACCAGCCGTCCCACGGAGTAGGTCCCGGTGCTGGTATAGAAGGTGCGCACCGTGCCGTCGGAGCAGGCCACCTGGGTCTCGGTCTGCACGGAGGAGGAGCTGGAGCTGCTGGTGGAGGAGCTGGAGGCCCCCTTCTGGCTGGAGAGCACGGTCCCGTAATAGACTGTGCTGGACGTGCTGGAGCCGACGCTGCCGGCGGAGAGCAGGTCCACCACCTCGCCGTTCATGCCCAGCAGGAGGGTGACCACGTCGCCGGTGGAGAACTCGCCCTGGCTGGAGCACTTGTAGATGGCGGTGGAGGTGCCCAGCTCATACTCCGTGCCGGCCACAGTGATGGAGGTGGGAGCGGCGGAGCTGGGGGAGACGGCGGTGAGGGTGCCGCTGACCTTGTCGCTGTACACCCAGACGGTGCGCAGGTTTTCATTGTAGTAGTACACGTCGTACTCCTGGACCGCCGACAGGCTGGAAAGCGCGCCGTTGCGGTAGATGGTGGCCCCGGAGGTGGAGAAGGGCAGGGACAGGCTCTTGTCGGCGCTGGCCACGTAGGGGCCCTTGGTGTCAGCGGTCACCAGAGTGGAGTAGTCCACCTCGCCGTTGGTGACGGTATAGCCCAGGGTGGTGCCGTATACCGTGCCGCTGCTGTCGTCGCTGACCAGCAGGTTATAAAAGAGCATGACGCAGTCCTGGCGGGTGAGGGCCTCCCCCTGAACCGCGTCCACATCGTCCCGCAGCCCCACGGAGGAGGCCTTGGACAGCTGGGCGGAGGGATAGGAGCCCGCCAGGGTGGAGGAGTCGTAGCCCAGCATTTTCAGCAGGGCGGTGCAGGCCTCCTCCAGGGTGATCTGGTCGTCCGGCCGGAAGGTGCCGTCCACATAGCCGCTCATCCAGCCCTGCTCCACCGCCAGCTTGATGTACTCGCTGGCCCAGTGGTCACTCTTGACATCCTTAAACAGGGAGACGCCGCTGCCCTCCCCGATGCTGTCCTTATAGCTGGAGGCCGCCGTCATCATGGTGACAAACTCCGCCCGGGTCACGGGGGAGGAGAGGTTCAGGTCTCCGGAGCTGTCCCCAGTGATGATCCCCAGGGCCTGGATGGCCTCCACTGCCGTGGAGGAACTCACCGCCCCCGCCGGGACCACCAGGGACAGAGACAGAGCCGCCGCCAGCAGGGCGGAGGTGATCGGTCGTTTCATATACAACACTCCTTATTTGTGGTTATGTCTGGGCCCGGCGGCGCCGGGCCCAGATGGATCAATCGTAGTGCAGCGCGTCGATGGGGTTGAGCTGTGCCGCCTTTTTGGCGGGCAGGTATCCGAAGAAAATCCCGATGCCCACCGAGATGCCGAAGGCCAGGGCCACCGCCGCCAGAGTGGGGGAGATGGTGAGACTCTCCTCCATCAGCCGCTCCACCACCTGGGTAGCCAGAATGGACAGGCCGTCGCCCAGGAGAATGCCGATGATCCCGCCCAGGGCGCTGGTGGCGACCGCCTCGATGACGAACTGCTGCATGATGTACCGCTCCTTGGCCCCCAGGGATTTTCTTATGCCGATCTCCCGGGTGCGCTCGGTGACGGACACCAGCATGATGTTCATAATGCCGATGCCGCCCACCACCAGGGAGATGGCGGCGATGCCCGCCAGCACGCCCACCAGAAGGTTGATCATGCTGGTCATGGTCTCCAGCATTTCCGACATGCTGGTGACGGTGTAGTAGTCGTCGCTGGCAAAGACGGCGTACAGGGAAGCTTCCAGAGCGGCCACGCTCTCGTCGATGTAGTTCTCGTCCTTCATGGTGATGGTGTACGTGCTGGTTTCGCCGGTGATGCGCTCCGCGGTGGTGTGGGGCAGATACAGGCAGTCGTCGCTGCCCCCCTCCTCCAGCTCCTCGTCCTGCTGGGCCAGCACGCCCACGACCTCCAGGCTCTGGCCCCCCACCCGGAGGGTCTGGCCCACGGCGTTTCCGCCGAAGTAGGCCTGGTTCAGATAGGCCCCAATGACGCACACCTTGGTTCTTCCGGCCATGTCGCTGTACTGGAGCCCCCGGCCCTGGGCCACGGACACCCCGGCGATGTCGAAGTAGTCCTCGCTCACGCCGGTGGAGGAGGTGGTGCTCACCGTCTCAGAGCCGATTTTCACATAGCCCATCATAGACACCGTGGGGGAACACAGGTCCAGGTACTGGCTGTTCTCCTCCACAATTTCGTACATGCCGTCCACGTCCAGGGTGCGGGTGGAGCCCCGGGACATGACGTTGACGGTGAGGGTGTTGGTCCCCATGTCGGAGAAGCTGTCGGTGATGTACCCCTCCAGGCCGTTGCCCAGGCCCACGATGACGATGACCGCCGCCACGCCGATGATGATGCCCAGCATGGTCAGGAGTGTGCGCACCTTACTGGAGACGATGTTTTTCAGGGCCAGCTCCAGGGATTCCAGGATGCTCATGAGGCCGCCCCCTCTCCGGTGCGCCGGGGCAGCACCACCGCCTCCGGGGCGTCGGCGGGGCCGTCGTACACCACCCGCCCGTCCTCCAGGCGGATGATCCGCTGGGCCTGGACGGCGATGGAGTTGTCGTGGGTAATGAGGACCACCGTATTTCCCTGCCGGTGGATGTCCTGGA
>CASFKT010000028.1 GCA_949295195.1 uncultured bacterium
GTGCTGGCCGCCTTCATCGTCATGGAGCTGGTGAAGATGGTGGCGCCGGCGGTGGTCCCGGTGGCCTTCAGCCTGTACTTCGACATCTTTGACGGCATCATTCAGACCATCGTATTTGTATTTCTCACCGCCATTTTCATAGGGGAGGCCCTGGAAGAGGAATAGAACCGCAATTCAAACCAATAGACCTGATCATTGAGGAAACACAATTAGGAGGAGATCATTATGACAACCGCAATCGCAGCCGCAGTGGCTATCGTCCCCAGCACCCTCGCCGGCGTCGGCATCGCCATCGCCACCGGCAAGGCGGCCGAGTCCATCGCCCGGCAGCCTGAGGCCGCCGGCCAGATCCGCAGCAGCATGCTCATCGGCTGCGCCCTGGCGGAGGCCACCGCCATTTACGCATTCATCACCGCCCTGGCCATCCTGATCCTGGGCTGAGCGGCCCTGAGTTGGAAAGGAGGCGTGCGCCGTGCTGAATCTTGATCCCTGGACGGTCCTGTGGACCGGGATCAACCTGGTTGTGCTCTATCTGCTCATGCGTCATTTTCTCTTCAAGCCGGTGACCGCCATGATGGAGCAGCGCACCAAGGCCATTGAGGACGGCCTGTCCCAGGCGGAGGCGGCCAAGCAGGCGGCCCAGGCCCTGGACCAGGAGAACGAGGCCAGGCTGGCCCAGGTCCGCGGCCAGGCCGACCAGATCGTGGCCCAGGCCAAGCTGCAGGGGCAGCGGGAGTATGACCAGATCATCTCCTCCGCCCAGGCCGACGCCCAGGCCATCCGCGCCGACGCCCAGGCCCAGATGGAGGCCGAGCGCCGTCAGATGCTCCAGGACGCCCAGCAGCAGGTGGCCGCTCTGGCCCTGCTGGCGGCGGCCAAGGTGTCCGGCCGCGCCATGGACCAGGCGGGCGACCGGGACCTGGTGGAGGATTTTCTGCGGGAGGCGGGTGATCTCTGATGGGAGAGCTGGCGGACCGCTATGCCCGGGCCTTCCTGGAGGCCGGGGGCGACGGAGCTGAGCTGGCGCGCTGCGCCCGGCAGCTGGAGAAGGAGCCTGTTTTGTGGGAGGCCCTCTGCAGCCCTGCTGTGACCCCGGAGGAGAAGGGGCGCGTGCTGGCCCGCCTGCCCGAGGTGGCCCCGCCCGGCCCGGCGGGCAGGATTCTGACCCTGATGGCGGAGAAGGAGCGGCTGCCCCTGCTGCCCCAGGTGGTCCAGTCCGCCCGGCGGCTGGCTCTGGAGCGGGAGGGCGGAGCCCTGGGAACCGTGACCTGTGCCCGGCCGCTGACGGAAAATCAGCTGGGCCGGCTGAAGGAGACCCTGTGCCGGCTGCACCGCCTCAAAAAGGTGGAGCTGGAGATGCGGGTGGACCCCGCCCTGCTGGGGGGGCTGCGCCTGGAGCTCCAGGGGGTCACCTATGACAAGAGCGTGCGGGGCGGCTTGGACGCCCTGGCCCGGACGCTGGGAGAGGGGAGAGCGCTGTGAACGCGAGACCGGAAGAGATTGTCTCCCTCCTGCGGGAGGAGATTGAAGGATACGACAACAAGACCCGCCGCACCGAGGAGGGCACCGTCCTGGAGGTGGGCGACGGCATCGCCACCATCTACGGCCTGGACCGGGCGGTGTACGGCGAGTTGGTGGAGTTCGACACCGGGGTCCGTGGGATGGTCATGGACCTGTCCCGGGACACGGTGGGCTGCGTCCTGCTGGGGGCCGAGACCGGCCTGCGGGAGGGCAGCACTGTGCGCCGCACCGGGCAGCCCGCCGACGTGCCTGTAGGCGAGGCGATGTTAGGCCGAGTGGTGGACGCCCTGGGCCGTCCCATCGACGGTCTTGGCCCCATCCACACCACCCAGACCAGGCCCATTGAGCACGAGGCCAGCGGCGTCATCACCCGGGAGCCAGTGACCGTCCCCCTGCAGACGGGCATTCTGGCCATCGACGCCATGGTGCCCATCGGCCGGGGCCAGCGGGAGCTGCTCATCGGCGACCGCCAGACGGGCAAGACCGCCATCGCGGTGGACACCATTCTGAACCAGAAGGGGCAGGACGTCATCTGCATCTACGTGGCCATCGGCCAGAAGGCCTCCTCGGTGGCCCGGGTGCGGGACACCCTCCAGAAACACGGGGCCATGGACTACTCCATCATCCTGTCCGCCACCGCCAGCGAGCCCGCCCCCCTGCAGTACATCGCCCCCTACGCCGGGGCGGCCATGGGGGAGTACTTCATGGACCAGGGGAAGGACGTGCTCATCGTCTATGACGACCTGAGCAAGCACGCGGTGGCCTACCGGGCATTGTCCCTGCTGCTCAAGCGGTCTCCCGGCCGGGAGGCCTACCCCGGCGACGTGTTCTACCTCCACTCCCGCCTCTTGGAGCGGGCCTGCCGCCTGACTGAGGAGTTCGGGGGCGGCTCCATGACCGCCATCCCCATTATCGAGACCCAGGCGGGGGACGTGTCCGCCTATATTCCCACCAATGTCATCTCCATTACCGACGGGCAGATCTATCTGGAGACCGACCTGTTCTTCGCCGGACAACGGCCCGCCGTCAACGTGGGCCTGTCCGTCTCCCGGGTGGGCGGCGCGGCCCAGACCCGGGCCATCAAGCGTACCGCCGGCACCATGCGCATCGACCTGGCCCGGTTCCGGGAGCTGGAGATTTTTACCCAGTTCTCCTCCGACCTGGACCCGGCCACCCAGAAGACCCTGGACCACGGCAAGCGGCTGCTGGAGCTGCTCAAGCAGCCCCTCTACCGGCCCATGCCGGTGAGCCGCCAGGCGGTGCTGCTGTACATCGGCACCAACGGCCTGCTGGACGAGGTGCCGTCGGAGCAGGTGCGGGACTTCGCGGTCCAGTTCGTGGACCGCATGGAGCACCAGTATGTGGAGCTCATGGAGGAGATCCAGTCCACCGGCAACCTGTCCGGCGTGGCGGTGGAGACCATCCGCGCGGCGCTGGCGGATTACAAGAAAGAGAAGCTGCCGGGGAACTGAGATTTTTCAGGGGGAGTTTCGCCGCCCCCGGCGATGAGTAACTTTTTTCACGTCTGTTTGTAGGGCGCGAGAAGGTGAATTGCCCCGCAGGGGCAAGAGAAGCTGGCCTGGGCCACGACCCGGCGCGCCGCCCCGGCGGCGGGAGATTTCGCCCTGCGGGACGAGTTTCTTTCTGGGTGCCCAGAAAGAAACCAAAGAGGCACCAGGGCGCGGCTCAGGATGAGCGCTTCGCGCTCATATTCGCCGCCCCTGGACCCCAATTTTACGGGGGCCGCCAATGCGGAGACGTTGCGGTCAACGCAAAGGCGCGGGCGGACATGGGATTGGTTTCCGGTCTATCACCGCTGCCGCTGAGAAGCCGGTAACCTTTGGGCGGTGCTCCTCCTGATTGAAAGCGCGCCTTTTGGGCTGGTGGGGCTCAAGTTCGGCTCAGGGGACGGCGTACCCCGGGGTGTCTCTTGGTGCCCGTAGGGGCGGCACACTGGGCCGCCCCTACAGCGGACAACGCACAGCATCCAAGAGCGCACCCTCATCCGCCCCCTTCGGGGGCACCTTCCCCCTTAAAGGGGGAAGGCTTGATGGAAAAGGCCCCCTCATCCGTCTGACCTTCGGCCAGACACATTCCCCCCAAGGGGAAGGTTTGGGGCGAAGCAGGATTCGCACCGGGAGCGTTGGCTCGGCAAATCCAGGCGCAGTGGTGGAACCGTACCAGCTCCAATTTTCTTCCCGCTCAGGCCCCCAGTGGGGCCGGACGGAACCGCGCTCAAGCACTCCTGATTTTGCGCGCCGGAAGGGCTGCGCCACAAGCAGGAGAGCACTCCCGTAATGGGGGACCGGGGACAAGGCGAATATGGGCGCGGAAGCGCCCATCCTGAGCCGTCCCCCGGCGATCCTCAAGGTGAATTGCCCCGAAGGGGCAAGAGAGGGTGGCCTGGGCCATTGGTTTCTTTCCCATCGCTGGGAAAGAAACTCGCCGCCCGCACTGCGCCCGCAGGCGCGTTTCGGAGCGCAACCGCCGCGCAGCGGCGGCTCTTAGCGCGAAATCCCTGCGAAACCAAACTCACTTTGGAGAGGAGGAAAGCCCCATGGCCAGCACCAAGGAAATCCGCACCCGCATGAAAAGCGTGGAGCAGACCTTAAAAATCACCAACGCCATGTATCTGATCGCCTCCTCCAACCTGCGCAAGGCCAAGGCACATCTGGAGCAGGCGGCCCCCTATTTCACCAAGATGCACACCACCATCGCGGACATCCTCCACCGCTCCCCGGAGCTGAGCCACGACTTTCTGGACCGGCGGCCGGAGATCCCGGCGGAGGAGCGAAAGGTGGGCTACGTGGTCCTCAGCGGCGACAAGGGGCTGGCGGGGGCGTACAACCACAACGTGCTCAAGCTGGCGGAGCGCCGTCTCCGGGAGACGGCCCACCCCAAGCTGTTCGTGGTGGGCCTGGTGGGCCGGGCCTACTTCCAGGAGCGGGACATCCCCTTTGAGGAGGACTTCTCCTATGTGGTCCAGAACCCCACCATGTCCCGGGCCCGGGATATCAGCGACGAGCTGGTACAGCAGTTTCTGGACCGGGAGCTGGACGAGGTGCGCATCCTCTATACGGAGATGGTCTCCGCCCTCCGGCTGGAGGTGCGGGAGCAGACCCTCCTCCCCCTGGTGCGGGAAAATTTCCCCTGGGAGCCCCCCAAGGGCGGGCCGGTGCTGCCCCCGGTGACCTATCTCCCCTCCCCGGAGGCGGTGCTGAACGCCATCGTCCCCAGCGGCTATGTGAGGGGGATGGTGTTCGGGGCCCTGGTGGAGGCCTTCTCCTCCGAGCAGAGCGCCCGGATGACCGCCATGGAGTCGGCCAGCGACAACGCCCGGGACATGCTCAAAAAGCTGTCCCTCACCTATAACCGGGCCCGCCAGGCGGCCATCACCCAGGAGATCACCGAGATCGCCGGCGGCGCACAGAATGCCCGGAGCTGAGGAAAGGTGTGGTAACCATGTCAAAGGAATGCAAAGGGACGGTGGCCCAGGTACAGGGCCCCGTCATTGACGTACAGTTCCCCCAGGGGGAGCTCCCCTCCATCCAGGACGCCCTGTGGCTGGAGGCCGGCGGCCAGCGCCGGGTCATGGAGGTGGCCCAGCACGTGGGCCGGGATACGGTGCGGTGCTTCATGCTCTCCCCCAGCGAGGGCATCGGCCGGGGGATGGAGGTCCGCTCCATGGGCGGCCCCATCTCCGTCCCTGTGGGCGAGAAGGTGCTGGGCCGCATGTTCAACGTGCTGGGGGACCCCATTGACGGCAAGGGGGATGTGGACGCCCAGGAGCGGTGGTCCATCCACCACCAGCCCCCCAGCTTTGCCGACCAGCGCCCCGTGGTGGACCTGTTCGAGACGGGCATCAAGGTCATCGACCTGCTGGCCCCCTATGCCCGGGGCGGCAAAATCGGCCTGTTCGGCGGCGCCGGGGTGGGCAAGACCGTCCTCATCCAGGAGCTCATCCACAACATCGCCACCCAGCACGGCGGCTACTCCATCTTCACCGGCGTGGGGGAGCGCACCCGGGAGGGCAGCGACCTGTGGCGGGAGATGACCGAGTCAGGCGTCATCTCCAAGACCGCCCTGGTGTTCGGCCAGATGAACGAGTCCCCCGGGGCCCGCATGCGGGTGGCCCTCACCGGGCTGACCATGGCGGAGTACTTCCGGGACCAGGAGCACCAGGACGTGCTGCTGTTCATCGACAACATCTTCCGCTATGTCCAGGCGGGCAGCGAGGTGTCCGCCCTCATGGGACGCATGCCCTCCGCCGTGGGCTATCAGCCCACCCTGGCCAACGAGATGGGCGCCCTCCAGGAGCGCATCACCTCCACCAAGAGCGGGGCCATCACCTCGTCACCGACCCCGCCCCCGCCACCACCTTCACCCACCTGGACGCCACCACCGTGCTGTCCCGAAAGATCGTGGAGCAGGGCATCTACCCCGCTGTGGACCCCCTGGAGTCCACCTCCCGGATTCTGGAGCCCGACGTGGTGGGGGAGCGCCACTACAAGACCGCCCGGGCGGTGCAGGAGCTCTTGCAGCGCTACCGGGAGCTCCAGGACATCATCGCCATCCTGGGTATGGAGGAACTCAGCGAGGACGACAAGCAGGCGGTGGAGCGGGCCCGCCGGGTGCAGCAGTTCTTCTCCCAGCCCTTCTCGGTGGCCCAGACCTTCACCGGCCTGGAGGGCCGCTTCGTGAAGCTGGAGGACACCCTGCGCTCCTTCGAGGCCATCCTGGGGGGCGAGCTGGACCACCTGCCCGAGGCCGCCTTCAGCATGACCGGCGATGTGGACGAGGTGCGCCAGAAGGCCCGGGACATGGGGGTGATCTAAGTGGCGGAAGCGGCACAGGCCCAGGGGGCCAAGAAGACCTTCCACCTGGAGATCGTCACCCCGGATAAGCAGTTCTTCATCGGGGAGGCGGAGGCCCTGGTTCTCCCCGCCCTGGACGGCTCCCTGGGGGTGGAGGCGGGCCACGAGCCCATCGCCACCGCCGTGGTCCCCGGGGACCTGCGGTTCCGTCAGAGCGGGGAGTGGACCTACGCGGTGGTGGGCCAGGGGCTCACTGAGATCATGCCCGACCGGGTGATGGTCCTGGTGTCCGCCGCCGAGCGCCCCGAGGACATCGACCTGAACCGGGCCGAGGCCGCCCGGGAGCGGGCGGAGGAGCGCCTCAAGCAGAAGCTGAGTATACGGGACTACTACAACTCCAAGGCCGCCCTGGCCCGGGCCATGGCCCGGCTGAAAGCGGCCCGGCGGAGAAATCCAAAATAAACAAAACAGCGGCGTGGAACAACAAGTTCCGCGCCGCTCATCTTGTCAAAAAACCTCTGCGGAGATGAATCCGCTCAAGTTGAGGCGGGGAGCTCGAGGGGGCGGCAGCCCGCCTCGAATGGGATTGAAT
Organism: uncultured bacterium; assembly: GCA_949295195.1. GTDB lineage: Bacteria > Bacillota > Clostridia > Oscillospirales > Oscillospiraceae > Lawsonibacter. Next base: position 6,928 of record CASFKT010000028.1, read on the forward strand.
GCCCCGGAAGCGAAGCCATTACTTTTGCGCCGCTGCGCGGCGCAAAAGTAATGGCATTTTTGTTTATCGAGACATCCGCTCCAGCTTGTCCAGCACCTCCTGGAACCAGTCGGGGAGGGGGCACTCCAGCCCCACCCGCTCCCCGGTCCTCGGATGCCGGAACATGAGCCTTCGGGCGTGTAAACACTGGCCGGCCAGGCCGGGGACAGGCTTTTTGCTGCCGTACACCGTGTCCCCCAGGAGGGGGTGGCCGATGGAGGCCAGATGGACCCGGATCTGGTGGGTGCGGCCGGTCTCCAGGCGGCACTCCACATGGGTGCAGCCCGAGTAGCGGGCCAAAACCCTCCAGTGGGTCACCGCCGGCCGCCCGTTCCGGGGCTCCACGGCCATCTTCTTTCGGTCCACCGGGTGGCGGCCGATGGGGGCGTCCACCGTGCCCGCGTCCTCCCGGAAGCTGCCCACCGCCACCGCCTCGTACACCCGGGCCAGGGAGTGGTCCTGGAGCTGCTCCGCCAGGGCCAGGTGGGCCCTGTCGTTTTTTGCCGCGATGATGAGGCCGGAGGTGTCCCGGTCGATGCGGTGGACGATGCCCGGCCGCAGCTCTCCGTTGATTCCGGAGAGTGTATTGCCGCAGTGATATAACAGAGCGTTGACCAAAGTCCCGTCCGGGTGGCCGGGGGCCGGGTGGACCACCATGCCCACCGGCTTGTTCACCACGATCACGTCGCTGTCCTCATACACCACGTCCAGGGGGATGTTCTGGGGCAGGACGTCCACCGGCTCAGGCTCCGGGAGAACCACCTCAATGACCTGCCCGGGGGCGGTCTTTTCGCTCTTTTTCAGGGGGCGGCCTCCGCTGGTCACCGCCCCCTCCTCCAGCAGACGCTGAGCGGCGGAGCGGGTGAGCCCCTCCACGCTACGGGCCAGAAAGGCGTCCAGCCGCTCGCCCCCCGCCTCCGGGGTAAGGATGAGGGGGGTCACGCCTGCTCCTCCTGGGGGGCGCCGGAATCCTTGGGCCTGCCCTCCAGCTTCTCATAGAAGAACAGGTAGTAGAGCACCGCGGCGAAGCCCCCCACCACCACGCAGATGTCGGCCACGTTGAACACGGCGAACTCCATGAACAGCACGTGGAACATGTCCACCACATAGCCCTGGAGGGCCCGGTCGATGAGGTTGCCCACCGCCCCCGCCAGCAGCAGGGCCAGGGCCGTCCGGCCAGGGGCTTCCACACCGCGAGGGCCAGCAGCACCGACATCACCAGGGAGATGAGGGCGAGGATCCAGGTGTGGTCGGAGAACAGGGAGAAGGCGGCCCCGGTGTTTTGGACATAGGTCAGGTCCAGCAGGTAGGGGAGGAAGGGCACGTGCTCCCCCAGGGGGATATTCTGGACCACCAGATACTTTACCAGCTGGTCCAGAGCCACCAGAACAACCGCAAGGATGGCGTATAACATGGATGGATCTCCTTTTTATCATCAGTTGACAGGATGTTTTTTATTTTACCATGACCTGCCGCCGGGGACAACGGGGAATTTTCATGGATTTTCCTGCGAAAGCCCGCCCACCGTTGACAGCTCCCTGTTCCGCTTCTACAATGGGGAAAAGAGCGCTTTGCCGGGAGGAGAAGACCATGGATATTCAAGGACTGCAGAAAATGACCCTGCTGGACTATCCCGGCAGGGTGGCGTGTACGGTATTTCTGGGGGGGTGCGACCTGCGCTGCCCCTTCTGCCACAACGGGGGACTGGTGGAAGGTCCCATGCCGGCAGAGCTGGACAGCGAAGAGCTGCTGGCCTTTTTGAAGAAGCGCCGGGGCCTGCTGGACGGGGTGTGCGTCACGGGCGGAGAGCCCCTGCTCCGGCCCGGCCTGCCGGAGCTGCTCTCCCAGATCAAAGAGCTGGGCTTTCCGGTGAAGCTGGACACCAACGGCGGCCGCCCCGCTCAGCTGAGGGCCCTGGCCGAGGCGGAGCTGGTGGACTATGTGGCCATGGATGTGAAGAACAGCCCCGGGCGCTACGGGGAGACGGCGGGTGTGCCCGGCCTGGACCTGGCCCCCTTCCGGGAGAGCGTCTCCTTCCTGCTCCAGGGGACGGTGGACTATGAGTTCCGCACCACGGTGGTGCGGGAGTTCCACGACGCGGACAGTTTTAAGGCCATCGGCCCCTGGATCGCCGGGGCGAAGCGGTACTTTCTCCAGAGCTTTGTGGACCGGGACACGGTGCTCCGGGAGGGGCTCCACCCCTGGGACAGGGAGACGCTGGAGGGCTTCGCGGACCTGGTCCGGCCCTATGTGGAGCAGGTGGAGCTGCGGGGGGTGTAGCTCACAGAAACAGGGAGACAGCGCAGTACACCAGCAGCAGGGCCATAATGGTGTTGACCGTCCGGGCGTGCCGGGAGAACAGAAGGCGGAACACCGACCCGAAGGCCGCCCAGGCCAGGGTGAATACAAACCCGATGAAGGCCAGCAGCAGGGCAAAGAACAGCAATACGGCCGGCTGTCCGCTGTAGTAGGGGAGGATGTAGGCCTCCATGGACATGATGCCGTAGAGGTAAATTTTCGGGTTGATAAATTGGAGAAGCAGGCCGGACCGGAACCCCTCCCGGGCGTGGTCCTCCTGGATCACATCGGAGCTGCGGAAGGTGCCCCAGGCCAGATAGAGCATATAGGCCGCCCCCAGCACCAGCATGGGCAGCCGGATGGCGGGGATCAGGGCGGACAGGGCCAGATGCCCAGGTTGAAGGGCAGGGCCCGCCGGAAGCCCAGCCGGCCGGCGTTGGACATGGACATAACGTTGTTGGGGCCCGGGGTGGCGGCGGTGATTACCGCATAGGTGAGGAAGGAGTACCAGGGAAACATGTCGCTTGACCTCCTGTTCCTGTGGTGATACAATATAGAAGATTAAAAATGCAATATCTCGGATTTCTCTTATATTGTACTCTTGTGGTATTATATTGTCAACAGGGGGGGACTGCATCTCTTGAATGTCAACGACGTCATCGCCCAAAATGTCCGGGCCGCCCGGGAGCGGAAGAAGCTGACCCTGGACGGGGCGGCGGAGCTCACCGGGGTGTCCCGGAGCATGCTGGCCCAGATTGAGAAGGGGGAGGTCAACCCCATGTGGAAGATCGCCAACGGCTTCAAAGTCTCCTTCACCTCCCTGGTGGAGCCCCAGAGCGAGGGGGTGTCTGTCTTCCGGTGCGGCGCGCCCCTGGAGGAGGACGGGGGGCGCTACCGCAACTACCCCGCCTTTCCCTTTGACGAGCGGCGGCTGTTTGAGACCTACCGCATCGTCATCGAGCCCCGGGGCCATCTGGAGGCCCAGCCCCACATGCGGGGGACGGAGGAGTATATCACCGTCTTTCAGGGAACGGCGGAGATCGGCGCGGGGGAGGAGGTCCACCGCCTGAACGCCGGGGACTCCATCCGCTTCCCGGCGGACCAGCCCCACCGCTACGCCAACGCCGGGGAGGAGCCGGTCCAGCTGAGCATGCTCATCTATTACGATCCCGTGTAACAAAACGGGGGCAGGTCATGGACCTGTCCCCGTTTTTCTCTTTCTGAGGCTGTATCCCACCGGACCGCCGGGCGCTACCCCGCCCGGGGCAGCCGGACGGTAAAGGTGCTTCCCTGGTCCTCCACGCTATCCACCTGGATCTGGCCTCCGCACAGCTCCACGATCCGCTGGACGATGGACAGGCCCAGACCCAGGCCCCGTCCGCTGCCGTTGGGGTTCCCCTGGTAGTATTTATCAAAGATATGGGCCCGAACCTCCTCCGACATGCCGATGCCGGTGTCGGCCACCGAGACCGTCAGCTCCTCCGGCCGGGCCTGGAGGGTGACGGTGATCTCACCCCCCTCGGGGGTGTATTTTACCGCGTTGTTCAGCAGGTTGATCCACACATGGCGCATCAGCTCCTCATTGCCCGCGTACTCCGCCGGCTCCAGGTTGGCGGTGAAGGAGATCCGCTTTTTCTCCCAGGCGGGGGAGAGGAGGATGGCGCAACGCTTGATCTGCTCGTCCAGGGAGTAGGGCCGCTTCTCCGCGATGCACTGCTGGGACTCCAGCTTGGTGAGCAGCAGGGTGCTGTTGGCCAGGTCGGCCAGGCGGGAGGACTCGTCCAGAATGATCTGGAGGTACTGGTCCCGCTCCTCCGGGGTGGTGTCCGGCTCCCGGAGAAGCTCGGCAAAGCCCTTGATGGCGGTGATGGGGGTCTTGAACTCGTGGGAGAAGTGGTTGATAAAGTCGGTGCGCAGGGTCTGGATGCTCTGCAGCTCCATGGACATCTTGTTAAAATCCTCATAGGCCGGCTGGAGGGGTCCGCCCTTCTCCGGCTCCAGCCGCTGGGAGAAGTCCCCGTCGGCCACCGCCCGCAGCCCTCGGGTCAGGCCGGAGACGATGTAGTTGAAGCGGCGGCTGAACAGGGTGGCGGTGATGCCCACCACGCTGCCCATGATCACCAGCATGCCCAGGGCCAGCACCGTGGAGGCCCGGAGCCAGTAAAAGCGGTTCACCAGATGGAGCAGGGCGAAGGGGGCCACAGCGGCCAGGGTCACCACGATGGCCTCTATGCCCAGCCAGAAGCCCAGCGTACGGCTGTGACCCCGCTTTTTCTTTTTCATGGCTGTTCCTCCTTTGTGATCTCCGCCTTGTACCCCAGGCCCTTAATGGTGACAATGCGGAACTCCGGAATGTCCCGCAGCTTGTTGCGCAGGCGGCTGATGTGGGTCTTCACCGTGTCCTCCCCGCTCTCCGAGTCATAGCCCCAGACGCCGTCCAGCAGCTGGTTGCGGGTGAAGATCTGTCCGGGGTAGGACAGAAGCTTATAGAGCAGTTCAAACTCCTTCCTGGGCAGTTCCAGGGTCTCCCCCTCCCGCTGCACCGTGTAGGTACCGGAGTCCAGCACCACCCGCCCCACCACAATCCGCTGCTCGCTGGCGATGCGGGAGCGGCGCAGCAGGGCGTTGAGCCGCCAGATGAGCTCCTCATAGTTCACCGGCTTGGTCATATAGTCGTCAATGCCGGAGGAAAACCCCTCCCGCTTGTCCTCAAAGGACTGCTTGGCGGTGAGCAGCAGCACAGGGATGGGGTCTCCCCGCTCCCGCAGGGTCTTCACCAGGGTGTACCCGTCCATCCGGGGCATCATCACGTCGGCAATGATCAGGTCCACCGCCCGGCGCTCCAGCACCTCCAGCGCCTCCACGCCGTCCCTGGCGCACACCATGTGGAACCGGTGCTTCAGTTTGGCGGTGGTGAGCAGGCGCATGGAGTCGTCGTCCTCCACCAGCAAAATGGTCGCCATGCCGCTCCTCCTCTCCCTCCGGGGCGGCATCCCCCGCCCAAAAAATCCTTCTGGACATTCCCCACCGCCGGAGTTATTCTATATTAAAAGTAGTATCAAGGGTATTATACCGCCGCGGGCAGGCCCCGTCAAAGGGCCGGATTGTCTCTTCCTTCAGGATAACAGCTCCGGGTAAACCCAGCGTAAACTTCCCCTGTGTCCCCAACTGTGAGTTTTTCTAAAAGGCGGGGCAGAACCTCCCAAAAATCCGGCGTTCTCTCCGAACCCGGACAGGGGGCAGTTTACGCTCAGTTTACCTTCCCGCGCTATGATGACTACGATGACCAATCTGCATGCAGAAGCATGAATTTAACGGAGGAACCTTCCATGAAACGAAGTATTTCTATGCTGCTGGCCATTCTGACTCTGGCCGGCACGCTGACCCTCCCCTCCATGGCCGCCGAGCCGGAGGATGAGGAGGGGACCGCCCAGGAGGCGGTCCAGGAAGATGGGTCCGCCCAGACGGACGAAGCCGAAGCGGCGGAGGCCGAGCCTGAGCCCGACCCGGCGGGGACGGTAAGCTGGGCCAACCTGGAAAGCCGCATCCGCAGCGGCAGCCTCAGCGCCCTGATTCTGGCGGAGAACATCGGCAGTATTGAGGTCATTGACTATGACCAGATGGCTCAGGACATTCGGGACCAGCTCAACGGCATTGCCGACCTGCAGTGGATGATGATCTTGATGGGCGACCGCATGAGCGCCAACTCCCTGGACCAGACCTACGACTCCCTGCGGGAGAACTTTGACGCCATTCAGGATGGGGAGATGCAGGCGGATAACGCCGATGTGGTCTGGCAGCTGGAGGACACCGTCAACCAGGTGGTCTCCGGGGGCGAGACCCTGTACATCACCCTGGCGGGCCTGGAGCAGCAGGCCGCCGACGGCCAGCGGGGGCTGGACACCATCGACCGCAATCTGGAACAGCTGCGCCTGCGCCAGCAGCTGGGGCAGGTGTCCCAGCAGACGGTGGAGGAACTGGAGCAGACCCGGTCCCAGACCGTCAGCCAGCTTCAGACCCTGGACACCACCATCCGCCAGATGAAGGCCCAGCTTCAGACTTTGATCGGAGAGACCCCCACCGGCGAGATCACTCTGGGCCCCCTGCCCACCCAGGATACCATGGAGTGGGAGGAGCCCGACTATGAAGCCGACCTGGAGGCCGCCAAGGCGGCCAGCTGGACGCTGCGGGATGCCCAAAAGACCCTGGAGGACGCGGAGGAGACCTGGGAGGACGCCCGGGACGAGTACCGGCTCCCCAGCGAACAGTACCTCTACCAGCAGGCGGAGCACGTGTGGAATGCCGCCCAGTTCACCTATGATTCCACCGTCCAAAACTTCGAGGTGGGATTCCAAACGCTCTATAACACGATGATCAACGACCAGCAGGTGCTGGAAGCCGCCCAGTCCGCCCTGGCCTGGCAGCAGACTCTGTTGGAGACCGCCCAGACCCGCTATGATCTGGGGCTGATCTCCTACTCCGAGGTACTCACCGCTCAGGACAATATGGCCTCCGCCCAGTCCACGGTGGACAGCGCATGGCGGGACCTGTTCACTGCCCGCAGCAACTACCGCTGGGCGGTGGAATCCGGTCTGATGCAAAGCAGCAACACTGCCAGCGCATCGTAAAACGAAAGGGAAGAAAGGATGGAATATACGCCTATGAATCGGAAGCTTTCCGTCCTGCTCTGCTGCGCCCTGGTCCTGGCTCTGAGCGGCTGTCAGGAGCAGGTGGAGGAGCCTGTGCTGGACCCCACCGTCACAGTGGAGACCACCTCCGTCCAGACCGGTGATCTGAGCACCCAGAGCACCTACATCGGCACCATCTCCGCCGAGGGCACCGCCAGCGTGGTGGCCATGGTGTCCGGCAACGTGGAGCAGGTGGCCGTCTCGGTGGGGGACACCGTCACCGCCGGAGACCTGCTGTGCCGCTTTGACGACGAGAGCGCCCGCCTGAGCCTTCAGAACGCCCAGGCCGCGGTAAGCAGCGCCCAGGAGAGCTACAACAGCGCCGTGGCCAACTACGGCGGGGCCGACCTGCCCCTGCTCCAGGAGCAGCTGCGCCTGGCCCAGGACAACTACGACGACACTCTGGCCCTGCTGGAGATCGGAGCCGCCTCCCAGGCGGAAGTGGATCAGGCCCATCAGACACTCCTGTCCGCCCAGGCCGGGTTGGAGGCCGCCCGGGCCTCGCTGAACTCCGCCCAGGCGGGCATTCAGTCCGCCCAGGTTGGGGTGGAGTCGGCCCAGTACCAGCTCTCTCTCTACAACCTCACCGCCCCCATCTCCGGGGTGGTGGAGGCGGTAAACGTGACGGAAAACAACTTCGCCGCCTCGGGCACCGCCGCCTTTGTCATCTCCAACGGCAGCAACAAGACGGTCACCTTCTATGTCACCGACTCGGTGCGCCAGACCCTCACCCCCGGCCAGGCGGTGACCGTCAACTACAACAGCCAGACCTATGAGGGGGCTATCACCGAGATCGGCGGCGTGGTGGACGCCCAAGTGGGGCAGTTCCAGGTGAAGGCCGTCATCGACGGGGCCCAGGATCTGCCCGACGGCCTGTCCGTGGAGCTGACCACCACCTCCCACCGGGCCAACGGGGCCGTTCTGGTCCCCAGCGACGCCATGTTTTTTGAGGACGGCGTGGCCTACGTGTACCTGCTTCAGGACGGGAAGGCCGTCCGCAGCGACGTGACCATCGGCCTGTACACCGCCGATGAGATCGCAGTCACCGACGGCCTGACCCCGGGGGATCAGGTCATTACCACCTGGTCGGCCAGCCTGCGGGACGGCGCCGACGTGCGCCTGGCCGGCGCGGAGACGGACGCTCCCACAGATTCCTCCGCTCCAGCCGACGACTCCTCGGCGGCGGACTCCCCGGCCGCCTCCTCCCAGAGCAGCAGCGCCGCCTCCAGTGAGACGGCCGGCGGAGAGGCGGAGGGATAACGGGCCATGAAGTTTGTTCAATTAGTCCTGCGCCGCCCCATGTCCGTGATCATGCTGATCCTGGGTATCGTGGTATTCGGCTCCGCCTCCCTGAGCCAGATGCCCCTGGAGTACATGCCGGATATGGAGATGCCCATGGAGCTGGTGATGGTCACCTGGCCCGGAGCGGACGCCGACAGCGTGGACCGGCTGCTCACCCAGCCCCTGGAGGAGGAGTGCGAGTCCCTGTCCGGCCTGGACAGCATCAACTCCTACTCCTCGGAAAACTACACCATGCTGCAGCTGACCTACAACTACGGCACGGATATGAACGACGCCTACTCCGATCTGAAAAGCGCCATCGACAACCTGATGCCCTCCCTGCCGGACGACTGCCAGGACCCCATGATCATGGAGATCAGCGCCGACGCCCTGGGCACTATGATCATCTCCGCCACCGCCCCCGAGGGGATCGACGTGACCGACTATCTGGAGGACGACGTGGTCCCCGCCCTGGAGAACATCGGCGGCGTGGCCCGGGTGGAGCTGTCCGGCGCCCGGGACGAGTACCTGCGCATCGTGCTGGATGAGGCGGCCATGCGCCAGTACGGCCTGTCCATCTCCACCGTGGGCTCCGCCATCGCGGCGGCCGACTTCGACATGCCGGTGGGCAGCGTGTCCCTGGGCTCCCAGGACATCGCTCTGGGGGTGTACGGCAACGTGGAGGTCAATCCCAGCTTCCGGGACCTGCCCATCCAGACCCCCTCCGGCCAGACGGTCATGCTGGAGGACATCTGCACCTTCTTCAACCTCTACAAGGCGGAGGCCGACTCGGTCAGCCGCTATAACGGCGAGGAGAGCGTCATGCTCACCGTCACCAAGCAGGACTCCGCCTCCACCATGGAGGTGTGCAGCGCCGTCCAGGACGTGCTGGACCAGTACAGCGTGGACGGCGTGGGCTTCCAGATCACTTACAGCGAGGGTGACAGCATTCTGGAGACCCTGGGTGAGATCCTCAACACCCTCATCACCGGCGTCATCCTCACCATGCTCGTCCTGTTTGTCTTCTTCGGCGACCTGAAAGCCAGCCTGATCGTGGGCGTCAGCATGCCCCTGTCCATTCTGCTGGCGGTGATCCTGCTGAACTTCGCCGGCTTCAACATCGACCTGATGACCGGCTCGGCCCTCATCATCGCCATCGGCATGATCGTGGACAACTCCATCGTCATTCTGGAGAGCTGCATGCGCGCCAAGGAGGACGGCCTGGAGGCCAGAGAGGCCGCCGCCGTGGGCACCAGCACCATGCTCATGTCCATTCTGGCGGGCACCCTCACCACCGTGGTGGTGTACATCCCCATGGCCATGGCCGAGGGCCTGGTGGGCATGATGACCGCCCCTCTGAGCTGGACCATCCTGCTGACTCTGACCTGTTCCTTCCTGTCCGCCGTGGTGGTGGTCCCCCTGGCCTTTATCTGGCTCAAGCCCCGCACCCGGGACGAACTCATCACCAACCGGATTCTGGGCCGGTTCAAGGCCTTCTACCGCCGCACCCTGCCCCGGCTGCTGCGCCACCCGGGCCGGGTGGTGTCGGTGGGCGCGGCCTGCTTTTTGGCGGCCATCCTGCTGATGAGCCAGATGGAATTTGTGCTCATGCCCAGCAACTTTGACGGCAGCATCACCATCAGCGCCGCCTTCCGCTCCGGCACCAAGGTGGAGGTGATGAGCCAGCGCATCCAGGCCCTGGAAAACGCCCTCCTGGCCGACGAGAACTTCGAGAGTGTCACCCTGGACATCTCCGGCAGCACTGCCTCCTTCACCGCCTACGCGGTGAGCAACTGCGGCCGCTCCAGCGAGGAGGCGGTGGTGGAGTACACCAACCAGTTCGGCAGCATGCCGGACATGGACGTGTCCGTCTCCCCCACCGGCACCATGGACATGAGCTCCATGATGAGCAGCAACAGCAAGGACGTGGTCCTGCTGTCCAACGACCTGGACTCCCTCCAGGAGGCCGCCGCGTCCGTGGAGGACGTCATGGCCCAGGTGCCCGGCGTCATCCGCATTGAAAACCCCTTCAACTCCAGCCAGTCCAAGGGCCGCATCGTCATCGACTCCCAGAAGGCCATGGCCCTGGGCACCTCCGAGTCGGCGGTGGCCATGCAGATCTACTACCTGCTGGACGGCCTCACCGCCACCTCGGTGACCTATGAGGACACCGAGTACGACGTGGTCCTGGAGTACCCCGAGGGCAAGTACGACGACATCACCTCCCTGCTGGACTACTCCATCACCACCCAGACCGGCCAGCAGGTGGCCCTGCGGGACATCTCCACCGTGGAGTACATCACCACCCTGCCCACCATCACCCGGCAGGACGGCCAGTACAGCGTCACCCTCACCGCCACCACCACCGACACGGCCAAATACAGCGCTCCAGAGGCCATTGACGCCCAGGTAGCCGGTGTGGCCCTGCCCGCGGGCGTGAGCGTGGGCATCGGCATGATGGACCAGAGCACCGCCGACGGCCTGGAGAGCATGACCACCGCCATTCTGGCGGGCGCCTTCCTGGTGTTCCTGGTCATGGCCATTCAGTTCGACTCCCCCCGCCTGTCCATCATGGTGATGATGTGCATCCCCCTGAGCCTCATCGGCTGCGTGGGACTGGTGTTCCTCACCGGCCGGCCCATGAGCATCGTGGGCCTGATGGGCTTCCTGATGCTCATCGGCATCGCGGTGAACAACGGCATCTACCTGGTGGACGGCACCGACCAACTGCGGCAGACCATGCCCCTGGGCGACGCCCTGGTGGAGGCGGGCACCACCCGCCTGCGCCCCATCCTGATGACCACCCTCACCACCATCATCTCCATGGTGCCCATGATGTTCTCCACCGACAGCGGCATGGGCATGATGAAGGATATGGCCTACGTCATGGTGGGCGGCCTGGTGGCCTCCACCATCCTGGCTATGTTCCTGATGCCCGCTTTCTACCTGCTCATCCGGCGGGAGAATCTGGACGGCACCAAAAAGAGCCGCAGGCACAAGCAGCAGAAGATCGAAGCCGGCTCCGCCCAGTCCTGACGGGCTGTTCCGGTTCCTTTCCCAAAATTAAAACGCGCCCGCGCTGGTCATGCAAAGCCAGTGCGGGCGCGTCTTTTGTTCTTCGGGGGGAGTTTCGCCGCCTGTCCTTTTTAAGCCTTCCCCCTGGGGGGAAGGTGGCTGGCCGTAAGGCCAGACGGATGAGGGGACAGGTTTCGGATTGAATTCGTTGTACGCAGGGAAGTTTCGCCGTCTGCGGACGGCGAGTGACTTTGCCCGCGGCGGCAAAGTCACCAAAACGCCGCCGGGGACGCGTCCGATGGACTACGGCTTCACTTCGTTCCGCCTAGGTCCATAGGCCGCTTTCCCCGGACCCCATTACGGGGAACGCATACCTGTAGGGAGGCGGAGAATTTCCGGCGCGCAAAATCTGAGTGGCGGTCCGCGTGTTCTCCCGGGCCACCGGGCCCTGGGTTTACAAAAATTGCAGGTGCAACGTTTCCACAGCCGCGCCTGGCTTTGCTGAGCCACCGCTCCCGGTGCAATTCTGGCGGGAGCCCCAAGGGGCTCCCCTACCCAAACTCGGAAGCTTTTCTTGAAGCCTGTAGGGGAGGACGACTCCCCTTATCAAGGGGAGATGGCCCAAAGGGCCAGAGGGGATAGGGAATTGCCCCTCCCGCCATCCTTTGGAAGCGCTCCGTTATCCGCCGTAGGGGCGGCACACCTGGGCCGCCCGCCTTCCCCCTCTTAGGGGGAAGGTGCCGAGCGCAGCGAGGCGGATGAGGGTGCCTCCCCGGTCCGCACCATCTCCGGGCGGACCGGCCATCCTCCTACTGTCCCCCGCCCCAGTGGAACCCCTCCGCCAGGCGGATCATCTCCTCCTCCGTCAGATTTGTGGCGTCAATCTGCACGATGACCCGGTTGTTCTCATCAATCCAATAGATCATCATATCGCTCCAGATGTCAAATCCAGTCATAGAGAATCGCTTTTGAAGCATCTCTTCCCCTGTGACATACAGCTCGGCGGGATGCCCCTGCACGGTAATCTCTTGCTTCGTGCAGCCCTCTGTATTTAAGTTGTACACTGAGCTTTGGCTATAAGGAGTGACACTCACTTCAAGTAAGCCGTCCACCGGACTCAGATAGCTCACCAAGTCACTGCCTCCTTCAATACCGCCCTCCAGCTCAAACCCCTCCGGCACCCACTCCAGGGCGATATTATAGTGGTACTCCAGCTCCTCCGCCGGGGCGGCTCCCCGCCAGTGCACCCCCTCCGCCAGGCGGAGCATCTCCTCCTCGGTGAGGTTGATGGCATCAATCAGCCAGAGAGACTGGGTCTCGTCGTCTTTCCAAAAGACGGTCAGATCACTCCAAACTTCAACGTCGAAGCCTTCATAGAGAGATCGGAGCTTTCCTTCGTTGGTGCTATACAGGGTTGCCTGGCGCCCCTGTACTTCCACCGCCTTTTGGGCCCGGTCCTCCGTGTCAAATGTGTAAACCAAACCTGCATCATACCGCGTAATGTTCACAGAGAGTGGGAGCCCAATCTCATTTGTATATCTGACTTCGTCACA
>CASFKT010000029.1 GCA_949295195.1 uncultured bacterium
TATGCTCAGCCAGGTGCAGGACCGGATCGACCAAAAGATCACCCAGATGTGTGCGGACGCAAACGTCTACTACGAGGAAACAGGGACACCTTCGGCCAACTTTACTGGGGGAGACATTGTAGACTTTCAGCTGCAGGGCGCCTTTGAGGCCCCCGGCGGCAATATGGCCTACCTCTATTCCCTGGACATCGCCCTTGTCTGCCAATACCCTGAGCGGATCGCCCTGGCGGGAGGCGCCTATGCTGACGAACAGAGCCGCATGCGGGACCATTATCAGCTTGCAGAAATGGCCATTCTGGAGGAGGATGGAGTAGTCTCCAAATGTGTATTCCTCGCCGGAGATACCATCGGCATTCTGGGCTCTGACGAGGCCAGCGGGACCTATGACTCCCGGCGTGGCACCCTGGCCGCCCTGGAATTGGCCCCGGACGGGGGCTCCCTCTGATACGCCCCAGCTTTCCCAACCGCTCTCTGCACCGCAAGGAGGTCTCTCATGGATTCTTTTCCCCGTACGCCCTTCTCCACTCCCCTGTCCGGCTCGGCCAGGGAGACGGAGGACCGTATCCGCAATATTTTTCAGTATCAAAAGAAGCGCCCGCCGGTGTTGGCCCTGCTTCTGGCCTGCGCCCTGGCCCTGCTGTGCGGGGGGCTGGTGTCCTGTGAACCCCAGTCCCCGGCTGTCTCCCTGTCCCAGGAGGAGGAACAGCTGCTGTCCCTGCTGGCGGCGGAGGATCAAAGCATCTGGGAGGAGGGGGACGAGCCCCGCCTGCTGGTCTCCATTCAACAGGGGGATTACCTGCTGGGGGCGGCCGCCTATTCCCACCGGCTGGGCGATACCCTGCTCATCGGGGTGATGGACCGGGAAACCGGGGAACTCACCGCTCCGGCATACCAGCAGGGAATCTACCACGGCACCCCATACGTCACCACCTTCCAGCAGAATGGCGTCGACTATCTGTTGTATACCGCCAACGGGATGCACCAGGGGCTGTCCTATGGGCGGGCGGGGCTGGTGGCCTTCCAGGGGGACGACTTCACCTGGGCCTGGCCGGTGGAGGGCGACCTGCGGGACGAGCGTTCCCAGGCTTTTGCCGACTACAATAACTACTGGGAGGACCGCCTGGCCCTCCTGGCCCCCGGCGGGGTGGATGTGTTTACCCAAACCGGCTATGCTGTCATTGACGGGGACGGTCCCCAGTGGGCAGTGGACCACAGTGAGAACTTCTACATCCCGGAGGAGGGGGACCTGCCCATCCCCATCCCCTACCAGACCCGGGTGTGGGTGGAGAATTTCACCCGGGACAGCCGCAACGCCTGGAGCGCCAACAACCGCTCCGCCCTGTACCACATCGTGTCCATGGCCCCGGAGGAACCCGTCCCCGGACAGAGGGAGGGGGACTCCCTCTACTCCCTGCTGGCCTTCTGCGACGGCCGGGCCGAAGCTGGAGAGGGCGGCTGGCTCTCCGCCGTCCTCCTCTTTGACCAGGAGACCGGACAGGTGGGCGACGTGCTGGCCTGGGCCCAGGGGGATCGGGAGGAGGTGGCACTCCCCCGGGAGAGCTGGGGCGGCCTGGAGGAGCGGGACCGGCTGATTTCGGAATATTATCAAAGTCAAGGCTACTCTCAGATCTATTTCCCGGGCGAAACAGCCCCCGAGGTTCTTCCAGAGACTGCGTTAGCCATCGAATCCATTGTCTACGGGGATGAGATGGCCGATGGAGCGATGAGGAGCATCGCCTATGAGGTGACCTTCCGCGCTTACTATGGGGAGGGCATGTCAGATTATCTTGTTTTGCAGAAAGACGGGGCGGACGGTTCCTTCCTCCGGCTGCTGGGGCAGTACCCGGCCCATGCGGGAAAATCCGCTCGGGATACCGCCTTCCAGGAGACCTTTGGGCTGATGGACGCGGACGTCTCCCTGCTGTATGACAGCAGCTCCCCGCCGGTGGGACTGGGTGATTGGCAGGAGCCCTCCTACCTGGTCCCGGGGGGCGAGCCCACGGTGGAAATTTTGGAGGGCTGGGAGCCCATCTACAACCCCGGGGACTACTGGGACCGCTGGAGCATAGAAGGGTTCACCGCCGACCGCTATTACCACGCTTCGGAGGACCGCTGGACTGTCCAGTCCATCGAGACCACCCGCGCCGACCTGCGCACCTACCGGGGCGTCCGGGTGGGGGACAGCCGGATTCGGGTGCAGAACTTGTATCCGGAGCTCCGAGACGAGGACTACTGGCACCTGTACGACAGCGCGGAGGAGGATTTTCTCTGGTACTGCGGCAGCTCCATGGACCTGGGCCCCGCCCTGCTGTTCTTCTTTGAAAACGACCGGGTGAGCCGGATCGTCCTTTACGACATGTTCGACTGAAAAGCCGGGATGGGGAAAAAAATGCGGAAGTCCGTCTGGACTTCCGCATTTTTTGCATTGGACGTTCTGTTACGGCGTCAGGTCCGCCTGCCGCCGGAGGAGGGACAGGGGCGGGGCCGCCTGGGGCAGTTTCAGGGTGAAGCGCATCTGGGGCTTGCGCACCTGCTCCAGCACATTGCCCTCCTCGTCCCGCAGCTCCCCCACCCGGAAGGATACAGGGCGCACATCGGGGCCCACCAGCTCCAGGACGTCCCCGGTGGAAAACTTGTTGTTCAGGGTGAGCAGGGCATTGCCCTCCCCGTCGCAGGAGAGCACCTTGGCCACGATCTGCCAGTCCCGGATGTACCGGGAGTCCTCTGTAAACTGCCCCGGCTGGCCGTAGTAGAAGCCGGTGGAGTAGTGGCGGTGGCTGATGTGCTCCACCTCATCCCGCCACACTGGGTCCAGGGGCTCTCCCGCCAGAGCCGCATCGATGGCGTGGCGGTAGGCCCCGGTGACGATGGCGGCGTAGTAGGCCGACTTGGCCCGGCCCTCCAGCTTGAGGGAGTTGAGCCCCGCCTCCATCAGCTCCCCCACGTGGTCGATCATGCACATGTCCCGGGAGTTCAGGATGTACGTCTCCCCATTTTCCTCAAAAACGGGGAAATACTCCCCGGGGCGCTTCTCCTCCATGAGGGCGTACTGGTACCGGCAGGGCTGGGCACAGGCCCCCCGGTTAGAGTCCCGGCCCGTCATGTAGTTGGACAGCAGGCACCGCCCCGAGTAGCTCACGCACATGGCCCCATGGGCGAAGGCCTCCAGTTCCAGCTCCTTGGGCGTCTTGGCCCGGATCTCCCGGATCTCGTCCAGGCTGAGCTCCCGGGCCAAGATGACCCGCTTAGCCCCCAGGTCGTACCAGGCCCGGGCACACTGGTAGTTGACCACGCTGGCCTGGGTGGAGATGTGCCGCTCCACGTGGGGGGCGTACTTCCCGGCCAGGGAGAACACCCCCATGTCGGCCAGAATCACCGCGTCCACCCCCAGGCTGTCCAGGTACTCCAGCCACTCCGGCAGGCGGGCGGCCTCCTCGTTCCGGGGCATGGTGTTGCAGGTGACGTGGACCCGGACGCCCCGGCTGTGGCACAGCTCCACGGCGGTCTTCAGCCCCTCCGGGCTGAAATTGCCCGCGAAGGAGCGCATACCGAAGGTGGTGCCGGCCAGATAGACCGCGTCGGCCCCGTAGGCCAGGGCCATCTCCAGCCGCTCCATGTCCCCCGCCGGGGCCAGAAGCTCAATTTTCTTCTCGTTCAAGGAAATACCTCCCAAAAACGGGCCCCGGAACATTCCGGGGCCCATTTCCAAACTGTTAAGAATTGCTGTACCGCTCCTGAGAGGCCATAAAGCTCTGCATCTCGCTGTAGGTGCGGAAGAAGTGGTGGGTGTTGTCGTCCCCCAGGGCGTAGTAGTAATAGGACGTGTCTGCGGGATTCATGGCCGCCTGGATGGACTCCATGCCGGGGTTGGCAATGGGTCCGGGGGGCAGGCCGGGATAGAGGTAGGTGTTGTAGGGGGAGTCGATGGACCGGTCCGCATCGGTGGGCACATTTCCGCCGTTGATATAGGCCAGGGTGGCGTCGATCTGCAGATAGCCGTTGGTGCCCGCGGAGGCGTTGGGGTTGTTCAGACGGTTGTAGATGACCGAGGCGATGGTCTCCCGGTCGCTGCCGTCGGTCTCCTTTTCAATCATGGAGGCCACCGTGAGCACCTCATGGATGGACCGGCCGCTGTTCAGGATCTCCTGGCGCATCTCGTCCGTCAGCTTGGCGTCAAACTGCACCAGCATCTTGTTGATGACATACAGGGGGTTCTCCGGGGTGGTGAACTCATAGGTGTCCGGGAACAGATATCCCTCCAACCGGTGGTAATCGCCCAGCTCGATCTCCTGAAGGAAGGAGAAGGCGTAGTCGTGGTTGGCGGCCATGTCCTGGAGGTCCTCCACGCTGGCCACGTTCCGCTCCTCCAGCAGGGAGAAGATCTGGTCGATGGTATAGCCCTCCGGGATGGTGACGGAGATGGTGGCTTTGCTGGAGGAATTGGCGCTCATGCCGGTGAGCAGGGCCCGGTAGTCCATGTTGGTGTTCAAGGTGAAGGTGCCCGGCACCACCTCATCCTTGCTCCCTGTAAAGGTGGCAAACAGATTAAACAGAGACTTGTACTCAATGAGCCCATTCTCCTTGAGCATGTCCGCCACATCGCCGAAGCTGTCTTCGCTGGAAATGGTAACGGTAACCGTTTTCTGCTCTTTGTTCAGGGCCAGCACATCGTTGGCGGCCACCCAGCCGATACAGGCCAGCAGGGCGGAAATTCCGATGACAAACACCACATAGAGCAGGGCGAAACTCGCCGTGGTACGGCCCTTTTTCCGGCCGCCGCGATTCTGAGTCGTCCGGGACCGGCCGGAAGCGCGGGATCGGCGCTCCGGCTGATCGCCAGTTCTGCGTTGTTCTTGTGCCATAGGGTCAGCTCCTAACAAGAGAAAAATTTCCCCCCGGAAGAACCTGGGACAGGGGGGCGCCATAGACTATACCAGAACGCGCGGGAAGGAGAAAGCTCCCCCCGGCGAGGCAAGCGAGGTGAAACGAATATGTGTTGTGGGAACAACGGGTTTGGCGGCAGCGGCTGCCTGTGGATCATCTTTCTGATCATCATCCTGTGCTGCTGCTGCGGCAACGGGAACAGCTGGGGCGGCAACAACTGCGGCTGCAACAACGGCTGCGGCGGCTGTGACAACGGCTGCGGCTGCTGAGGTCCATCCTTGGAGGAGAGCGGGGCGTAAGCCCCGCTTTTTTCCGTATGGGCCGGCCTCAGCGGGAGAACCGATGCATTTCCGTCAACAGAAGGTCCACCCGCTGGTCGTGGGCCTCCCGGGGCACCTGGGCCTGAAGCACACACTCCCGGCACAGGCCCACCGTAAAGCCGGAAAATCCAGCCAGCCACCGGTCGTAGTATCCCCCGCCAAAGCCCAGGCGGTACCGGTCCCGGTCGTAGCACACCGCGGGAACCAGGGCCAGCTGGATCTCCTCCCGCTCCAGCAGAGGGGCCCTCTCCGGGGGCTCCCAAATGCCGAAGGGCGCTTGCACCATAGAGACCTCCGGCTGAAACAGGCGGACCTCCATCCCCCGCTCCGGGAGCATCCGGGGCAGGCCCACCCGCTTTCCCTGAGCGGTCAAGGTCCGGACCAGCATCTCCGTCTCGGGCTCCCGGCCCGGGATTCCCCAGAACAGGAAGAGACTGTGTGCCTCCTTCACCTGGGGCAGGGCCAGGAAGGCCTCAAACAGGGCCTGGTCGCTCTCCCGGAGTTCTTCCGGGGACAGGGCGGACAGCCGGTCACGGACCTGGCGGCGCAGCCGGACCTTTTCCTCAGCGGTGGTAGAAGATGCGGTCATTGATGATCTCAACCGCCTCCCGGCCCCGGAGGGCCTCCACAAGCTTCAGGCCGAAGTCAAAGGAGGAGCCGCAGGCGTGTCCGGTGACGAACTTCCCGTCCAGCACCGCCCGGGCCTCGGGCAGGACCTGGGCCCTGCCCAGCTGGTCCTGGCGGGTGGGGTAGGACACCGCCTTGCGGCCGTCCAGCAAACCCCACCGGCCCAGCAGGATGGGCCCGGCACACAGGGCGGCCAGCCAGATGTCCCGCCGGGCGGCCTCCTGAATGAGGGCGGACACCCGGTCGTCGTTCCACAGGTTCTCCACGCCGGTGCCGCCGCCGGGGAAAACCAGCATCTCCGCCTGATCCAGATCCACTTCATCCACCGTCAGATCGGCCTGGACCGTAATGTTGTGGGCCCCGGCAACGGCGTTTCCGGACAGGGAGACCAGGGCCGTCTCCACCTCCGCCTGGCGGAGCAGGTCGGCGGGAACGACCGCCTCCGACTCCTCAAAGCCGGGGGCCAGGAATAAATAGACCATTGAAAGACCTCCTTATTTTCATTCACGCGGGCAGCCCGGTTGTCACAGCAGAGGGGCCGCCAGAGACCAGACTTCTTCCTGAATGCTCTCCACCGGGCGCAGCGCCCCGGAGGCGTCCACACAGGGGATCACCTGCCAGCCCAGCTGCCGGGCCGCCTGGAGGGCGCTTTCCCGGCAGGACGCCAGATAGGCGGTGTCCACCTCGTGAATATCCGCATGGGTATGGGTGTCCGCCTCCCGCCGGCGCAGGAGGGCCACCGCCTGGTCGGTGGGCATGTCCAGATAGAGAACCAGATCGGGCCGGGGCAGTCCCAGCTTTGTATGCTCAAAGTCGTCCAGCCACTGGAGAAACTCCCCACGCTCCTGAGGGGGGCATTTCACCGTCTGGTGGACAGCGTTGGAGGTGGTATAGCGGTCGGTGAGGATCAGGCCTCCCCGCTCATAGTACGTCCCCCACACCTTTTTGTAGGAGGCGTACCGGTCCACCGCGTAGAAGGCGGAGGCGGCGTAGGGGTTGACGTCCTCCGGGCGGGGGCCGAACTCCCCGTTGAGATACATGCGGATCAGGGCGGAAGAGGGCTCGCTGTACTGGGGAAAGACCAGCTTTTGAAATTCCCTTCCCGTCTGAGAAACCCGCTGACAGAGCTTTTGAAATTGGGTGGACTTGCCGGAGCCGTCCGTTCCCTCGAATACAATCAGCTTCCCGGCCATCACAGGACCCCCTGGCGGCCCTTACCGGTCACCCTCCGCCCGGCCGCCTTCACCAGCACCAGGGGCAGCTTGGCCATGCGGCCGATGCGCTTGGGCTCCTTTTTCAGGCGGTAGGCCCACTCCATTCCCGCCTTCTGCCACTGTTCCGGGGCGCGCTCCACGTTGCCGGCAAACACGTCCAGGGCGCCCCCCAGACCGATGGCCAGCTTGGCCCCGGTAATCAGGCCAAAGCGGGAAATCCACTTCTCCTGCTTGGGCGCCCCCAGGCACACAAACAGCAGATCAGGCTGGGCCTGTGCCACCTCCCGGGCCACCGGGTCGGAGTCCTTGAAATACCCGTCATGGGTGCCGCACAGGACGATATTGGGGTGGTTCTCTAAAATGCGGCGGCCCGCCTCCTCAGCCACGCCGGGCTTGGCCCCCAGCAGGTAGAGGCGCCCCCCCATCTCATCCAGCACATCCAGCATGTCGCAGGCAAAATCAAATCCGGCCACCCGACCCTTTAAGGGTGTACCCAAAATTTTGGCGGAATAGACCACCCCAATGCCGTCCGGGAGGACCAGGTCGGCCTGGTTGAGGATCTTCTGAAATTCCAGATCCTTGTCGGCAGCCAGTATAAACTCCGGGTTGGGCGTGACCACATAGTGGAACTCCGGGGAGCGGAGCAGAGCCGCCCCCGCCTCCTTGGCCTCCTCCCGGGTGAGGTTGTCAAATTGTATGCCCAAAATATCGGTTTTCAATGGATGATCCTCCATATTAAAAGTAAATGGGACAGGGTTAACCCCCTATAAGTACTTTATTGTACCATGGACAAGGGAAAAAGTCCATGAAAAAGGTGCAAACACTCCCGGCACTATTTGAACTTATTGTGTATAAATTATCTAAGTTTGGATGCGGACACAATTGGTCCCCCATTTTCCAACCTTCTAGGCCTTGTTTGGGTGGGAGCCAGTAACTTGACAGGCGGATGAGGTCACCCGCTCCTACGGGACACCCGCAAAAGAGGCGAAACGCAGTTTCGCATCAAATTTCTTTGCTTCCTTTCTTTTTCAAAGAAAGGAAGCCCCGGTTCCAAAGAACCGGGGCTTCTCAGGCTGTCGAAAATGTCCCAAGACTTTTCCGACAGCCTGAGAAAATGCCAATACTTCCCCGCCGCTGCGCGGCGGAAAAGTCCTCGCTGCGCTCGCTGAACGCCTTGCCATGCAAGGCATTCAGGGCATTCGATCCCACTCGAGGCGGGCTACCGCCCCCTCGAGCTCCCCCGCCCTAACTTGAGCGGATTCACCTCTACAGAGGTTTTGTTTGACAAACTGGGAAGCCCCGGTTCTGAAGAACCGGGGCTTCTGGTTTATGGCTTATTTCTTCAATTCCGAACCGCTTGTCCCTCAGCCGCGGGGATTCTTGATGGCGGCCTGGGCGGCAGCCAACCGGGCGATGGGCACACGGAAGGGGGAGCAGGACACATAGTCCAGCCCGGTGTTGTGGCAGAACTCCACGGAGGAGGGGTCGCCGCCGTGCTCGCCGCAGATGCCCAGCTTCAGGTCGGGGCGGGTCTGACGGCCCAGCTTGGCAGCCATCTCGATGAGGCGGCCCACGCCGGTCTGGTCCAGACGGGCGAAGGGATCGGACTCGTAGATCTTCTTCTCATAGTAGGCGTCCAGGAACTTGCCGGCGTCGTCGCGGGAGAAGCCGAAGGTCATCTGGGTCAGGTCGTTGGTGCCGAAGGAGAAGAACTCAGCCTCCTTGGCGATCTCGTCAGCGGTGAGGGCGGCACGGGGGATCTCGATCATGGTGCCCACCTTATAGGTCATGTTGGAGCCGGCGGCCTTGATGATCTCGTCGGCGGTGGCCACAACCACGCTCTTGACGTACTTGAGTTCCTTGACCTCGCCCACCAGGGGGATCATGATCTCGGGGACCATGTTCCACTCGGGGTGCTTGGCCTGGACGTTCAGAGCGGCCTTGATGACGGCCTTGGTCTGCATCACGGCGATCTCGGGATAGGTGACGGCCAGACGGCAGCCGCGGTGACCCATCATGGGGTTGAACTCGTGCAGGGAGGCAATGATGGCCTTGATGTCCTCCACGGACTTGCCCATATCCTGGGCCAGCTGGGCGATGTCGGCCTCCTCAGTGGGGACGAACTCGTGCAGCGGGGGGTCCAGGAAGCGGATGGTGATGGGGTTGCCCTCCATGGCCTCGTACATGGCCTCGAAGTCGCCCTGCTGCATGGGCTCCAGCTTGGCCAGAGCGGCCTCGCGCTGCTCCACGGTGTCGGAGCAGATCATCTGACGGATGGCGGGGATACGGTCGGCCTCAAAGAACATATGCTCGGTGCGGCACAGGCCGATGCCCTCGGCGCCGAACTTCATGGCCTGCTTGGCGTCGCGGGGGTTGTCGGCGTTGGTGCGGACCTTCATCTGGCGGTACTTGTCAGCCCAGGCCATGATGCGGCCGAACTCGCCGCCGATGGAGGCGTCCACGGTGGGGATGGCCTCGCCGTAGATGTTGCCGGTGGAGCCGTCCAGGCTCAGCCAGTCGCCCTCGTGATAGACCTTGCCGGAGAGCTCAAACTGCTTGTTGGCCTCGTCCATCTTGATGGCGCCGCAGCCGGAGACACAGCAGGTGCCCATGCCGCGGGCCACCACGGCGGCGTGAGAGGTCATGCCGCCGCGGACGGTGAGGATGCCCTGGGAGGCGACCATGCCCTCGATGTCCTCGGGAGAGGTCTCCAGACGGACCAGGACCACCTTCTCGCCCCGGGCGGCCCACTCCTTGGCGTC
>CASFKT010000030.1 GCA_949295195.1 uncultured bacterium
ACAAGAGAGGTGGGATGCGGCTTGAAGACCCGGGTGAAGGAGCTTCGGACGGCGGCCGGCATGACCCAGCAGCAGCTGGCCGATCTGGTCCACGTCTCCTCCCGCACCATCATTTCACTGGAAAAGGAGCAGTACAGCCCCTCCCTCATGCTGGCCTACCGCCTGGCGCTGGTGTTCGGGGTGACGGTGGAGGACCTGTGCTGCCTGGAGGAAAACCTGAAAGTAGAGGATCAGAAGTATGAAGATCTACCATAAGAAAAACTTTGCCGCGGGGCTGTTCTTCACCCTGTTGGGCGCGGCTTTTATTGTGCTCTTTCTGGTGAGGGGGAACATCCAGCCCAAATCGGTGGTGTTCTGTGTGCTCAGTCTGCTCATCGGCCCCGGGCTGCTGCTGCGCAGCTTTGACAAGCGCCTCTCCTTCCAGGACAGAGTGGATGAGCTGGACGAGCGGAACATTCTGGTGAAGCTGCGCACCAAGAGCACCGCCTTCTCCATCGTCCAGTACACGCTGCTGGGGGTATGCGCCCTGTGCGCCGTGGGCGCCATCGCCTACCAGCGCAACCCGGAGGGACAGCTGGTGCTGGGCGGCATGCTGGTGGTGTCCGGGGTGGTCTGGTTCATCTCCCTGCTGGCGGAGCTGTTTTGCGGACTGCACTATGAGAAAAAGCTGTAACCCCATCCATATCCAAAAAATATATAAGTGAGGTGTCTCCTATGTCTCGAACAAGACGAACCGAACAGCGCACCCTTCAGGACCTGGGGCTCATCCGGGACGAGCGGGACCGGGAAGTGGAGCGGGCCGCCCGGAGCCGGGCCTGCTCTGTCCTGGTCACCGTCTCCCTGCTGATGGCGGCGGCCTGCCTGCTCCAGGGGGACTCCGCCTGGGCCCCCCTGCTGGCCCTCACCCCTTTAAGCTGGGCCGTCCAGCACTTCTCCCGGTTTGCGGCGGACGGGAAGCGCCTGTACCTGGTCCTGGCCCTGCTGTCCGGGGCGGCCGCCCTGGCTCTGGCGGGCTGGTATCTGATCCAGGGACAGGAGGGCGGTCTGTTCTCCATCGGCCGGCTGATCGGCTTCGCCGTGCTGTCCTGCCTGCTCATCTCCCTGGCGGGGCTGGTATTTCTGGCGCTGTTCCTGGCATTGCGGGGCTGGTATTTCTGGCGCTGTTCCTGGCATTTCTATTTGTAAAAGGAAGGTGGAACCGCATGAACGAGGACAAGTGGGAGCGCTACTTCCAGTCTATCCCCACCCTTGGCCTGCTGGTCCGGCTGGGCGGGATGCTGTCCCTGGCCATGGTGCTGGTGTCCATCCTCAGCGTCCCTCTGTTCCAGCTTCTGGGCTTTCCCGCCCCGGAGCGGCTGGCCCTGGTGCTGCTGGCCGCGGGCCTGACCTATACCCTTGGCAAGCTCAACCGGGATCGGGAGAAGCTGCTGCGGAAACTTCTGAAGCTGAAGCCGGCGGCGTGACCGCTCACCTCCTCTAAAATACATGCCGCCCATCCTCTGCCGGGACAGAGGATGGGCGGCTACGCGCTACAGCCCCGGCCTCAGCCGCTCCGCCGCAATTTGGATTTGTTCCTGGGTGGGCGTCCAGTAGAATTTGATTTCCACGATGCGCTTCTCCCAGCAGACCAGATAGGTATCGTCCAGAACCCCGTCGCTCCAGGAAACCTGATAGACCTCCTCCGCCTCCCAGGGGGCGGGGTCCACCGGTATCAGGTACTTCTCCAGGACTTCGTCCTGGTTGTCGCGGATGAACCCATCCTTAACAAAATCGTAGAGGAACGGGACCTTCACGTCAGTGATCTCATAGCGGAGCTCATATCCCTGGATCTCCTCGGTAAACAGCAGGTCCTGCCGGTAGTCCCCATAGGCCAGGAGGGGGCTCTCCTGGAGCCGGGCCTCCTTGGACCAGCGGGCGTCCACCTGGACCAGGTCCTCCACCTCCAGAGGCAGGGGGTCGTCGTAGATGTCCCAGGTCCAGTCCCGCCACTCATAGCTGCCCACCGGCTGGCTCTCCTCTCCCAGGGGGAGCCAGCCCCGGAGGCTGGCCGCCACGATCACACCTGTCCCCGCGATGACCAGGACAAAAATGGCGGCGCAGGTCACCGCCAGGTTGACCCATCGGGAGACGCCCCGGCGTTTCAACGCCCCCAGCATCCAGCGGGCCAAGAGGATAGGGACTGACGTGACCACGGCCGCGGAGAGCAGGAACAGGAACCCGCCGCTGCTGGCTGAGAAGGAGAGCAACAGAAATACAATGGCCAGGCCCGCCGCCACCCAGGAGAGCCAGGGGTGGGCACGGACCGGCAGAAAGACGCCGTGTTCCGCCGCCTCCTTGGCCCGCCGCCCCCAGCGGAAGTAGATAACCAGCTCATAGATTGTCATCAGCAGGAACATCAGCCAGAGGGGGATGGTAAAGAGCCGGCTGGTGTCGGAGAGGTAGTCCGCCGGGTCCCGCCGCAGCTGGGACAGCTGCAGGTACAGAGACCAGAAGATCAAAAGAACCATGAGCAGCTGGCTCACCAGCACCTTTTTCCGCATGGTCCGGTGGATGTTGTCCACCTGAGGCACCGGGTCGGTGTCGATGGGGACGGCATCCTCCCGGTCGGTGCAGAAGATCTGCATGGCGTCCCACCGCAGCACCAGCCGCCACCCGTCCTGGGCGCACAGCTCCTCCCTCTCCAGCTGCCTCTCGCTGGGTTTGGGGTCAAACTCCGAGGCCCCGGGGAAATAGGTCACAGCGAATCGGAGCTTCTGCGGGGGGATTTTCGTATAGGTCCAGAACAGATTGCCCACCTTTTGGATCATCCAGCCCCGGGCGGCCATCTGTTCCAGCTTCCGCTGGATGGCTTCTGGATCGTAAAAGGAAACATTGACCAAAGTCCGCTTCACGGTGCTCATAGAGGCTCCTCCTTTCCAAGCAGGTGCTCATAGTCGGCGGCCTGGGACCGGATGCGCCGGTACTCCCGGTCCAGCATCTGCCTCCCCTTCTCTGTGATGATGTAGCTGCGCCGGCGGCCCTCCGCACGGACCTCCTGGATCATCCCCTCGGCGGTAAACTGCTCCAGCAGGTCGTAGAGGGTCCCCGAGCCGATGCTCACCCTGTCCGCCGTCAGGGTGCGGACCATCTCCAGAATCTCCACCCCCCGGCGCTCCTGGTGCAGGCAGAGCAGAATGTAAAACATCTGCTCGGTGAGCGTCTTGAACCGCTCTCTTGGCATCTCCGCACCTCCATTTCTCGATCATCGAGTTTCTGTAATTTTATTATAACTCGAATATCGAGAAAGTCAAGGACATCGCTTTCTCTCTCCGTCCCTTTTGTGCGCCTAGGCCTTGTTTGAAAATTGGAAATGTGCTCAACGGCGAGGGATTTTTTTGTCAGACAAGGCGATTTGACGCGGCAATACTTTGTGTATTGCAAGGAAAATCAACGCAGTATGGCGGAAAAAGACCCGCCGTTTGGGCATGTTGACATTTTTCAAACAAGGCCTAATTTGATTGAAAGAAGTGTTATGATAAAGATGTAAAAAAGTCTGTTCCCCTGGAACAGAAGGAGGAACGCACATGTTCAACACCATCGGATTCATCGGCACCGGCACCATGGGCTCCGCCGTGGCCCGGGCGGCGGTGAAGGGGGCCCCGGGGGCCTCCATTCTGCTCTCCAACCGCACCCCAGCCAAGGCGGAGGCCCTGGCAAAGGATCTGGGAGTCCAGGCCTCCGACAACGAGACGGTGGCCCGTACCTGCTCGCTGATTTTCCTGGGGGTAAAGCCCCAGATGATGGCCGGGATGCTGGAGTCCATCGCCCCCATCCTGGCCGCCCGGAGCGACCACTTCGTGCTGGCCTCCATGGCCGCCGGTCTGGACGCCCGGCGCATCCAGGCAATGGCCGGGGGCAAGTACCCGGTGATCTGCTTCATGCCCAACACCCCGGTGGCGGTGGGGGCCGGCGTGGTCCAGTACTACGGGCTGGACGCCACGGAGGAGGAGCTGGACGGCTTCCAGGCCCTGCTCGCCCCCGCCGGTCTGGTGGACCGGATCGAACCGGCCCAGCTCAACGCCGCCAGCGCCGTGTCCGGCTGCGGCCCCGCCTTCTGCTCCCTGTTCATTGAGGCTCTGGCCGACGGCGGAGTGGCCTGCGGCCTGCCCCGGGCCAAAGCCCTGGCCTATGCGGCCCAGATGGTGGAGGGCACCGCCAAGCTGATGCTGGAGCAGCACGCCCACCCCGGAGTCCTGAAAGACGGGGTCTGCTCCCCCGGCGGCACCACCATCCAGGGGGTGCGCGCGCTGGAGGCAAATGGCTTCCGCTCCGCCGCCATGGAGGCGGTCATCGCCGCCTACGACAAGACCATCTCCATGGGAAACTGACTTCCGTCCCTGCATAAACTGCCTGAAAGGGGTTTTTCTGATATGAGAATCGTGGTAAAAGTCGGCACCTCCACCCTGGCCCACTCCACCGGGCGCATGAACATCCGCCATGTGGAGGACCTGGTGAAGGTCCTCAGTGACCTGAAAAACGCGGGACACGAGATGATCCTGGTGTCCTCCGGCGCCATCGGCATGGGGGTGGGCAAGCTGAACCTGCCCGGCAAGCCCAGCGACATGCCCACCAAGCAGGCCGCCGCCGCCGTGGGCCAGTGTGAGCTTATGTACACCTACGACCGGCTGTTTTTGCAGTATAACCACACGGTGGCCCAGATCCTCCTCACCGGAGAGGACGTGGATCACTCCGAGCGCCGGGAGAACTTTGAGAATACCATGGAGCGCCTGCTGGAGCTGGGGGCCCTTCCCGTCATCAACGAGAACGACACCGTGGCCACCGCCGAGATCAAGGTGGGCGACAACGACACCCTGGGGGCCATCGTGGCCAGGAGCGTCAAGGCCGACCTGCTGGTCCTGCTCAGCGACATCGAGGGTCTGTACACCGCCGACCCCCGAAAGGACCCCAGCGCCAAGCTGATCCCCGTGGTGGAGGAGGTCACCCCCGAGATCGAGGCCCTGGCCGGCGGCGTTGGCTCCGGCCTGGCCACCGGAGGGATGGCCACCAAGCTCCGGGCCGCCAAGATGGTGGCCGAAGTGGGCTGTGACATGATTATCACCAACGGGGAGCACCCCGAGGTCCTCTACGACATCGCCGAGGGGAAGGCCGTGGGGACCCGGTTCATCGGGAAGAAGTAATCTGTTTATGCGGGGAGATTTCGCCGCTGCGGCGGCGAGTGACTTTCCCAGCGATGGGAAAGTCACCAAAGGATCGCCGGGGGACGGCTCAGGATGAGCGCTTCGCGCTCATATTCGCCTTACCCCCGGTCCCCCATTACGAGGGACGTTCTACTGGAAAGTCCAGCAGAATTTCCGGCGCGCAAAATCTGAGTGGCTTTTATCGTTTCATTCCGGGCCACTGGGCCCTGGCCTTGCAAAAATTGATGCTGGTGCGATTCCATTTGTGCGCCTGGCTTTGCCGAGCCAACGCTGCTGGTGCAAATCTTGGCGGGAGGCCCAAGGGCCTCCCCTACACAGACCTGGAAGGCTTTCTTAACCCCCGTAGGGGAGGGGCTTGCCCCTCCCGCCGTCCTTTGGCACGGTCCGTTATTCCCTGTAGGGGCGGCCACATGGGGCCGCCCGCCTCCCACGCGTCCACGACCTCTGTAGGGAGCGACGACCCGGCGCGCCGTTCCACACACGGACGGGCGGTCGTAAGGGCCGCCCCTATGGAGGAACGCGGGCAGCGTCTCAGGATACGCCGATCCCCTGAGCTGCACTTGAGCCCCGCCACGCAAAAAGGCGCGCTTCCAACCGGTAGAAGCACCACCCAAAGGTTACCGGCAACTCAGCGGCAGCGGTAATAGATCGGAAACCAATCCTCTGTCCGCCCGCGCCTTTGCGATGACTGCCCAGTTTGCCTAATTGGCAGCCCCGTAAAAATGGGGTCCAGGGGCCGCGAATATGGACACGAAGTGTCCATCCTGAGTGGCGCCCTGGTGCCTCTTTGGTTTCTTTCTGGGCATCCAGAAAGAAACTCGCCGCCCGCACTGCGCCCGCAGGCGCGTTTCGGAGCGCAACCGCCCGAAGGGCGGCTCTTAGCGCGGAGATGCGGCGAAACCCAATTTGACAACAAAAATAAAGAAGGTGACCACCTATGACCACACAAGAACTGCTCCAGAAAGCCAAGGGCGCCAAGACCGCCATGGCTCTGGCCAGCACTGAAACAAAGAACAAGGCTCTGTCCGCCATGGCGGACGCCCTGGAGCGGCACCAGGCGGAGATTCTGGACGCCAACCAGCTGGACCTGGACGCCGCCCGTGGGACCATCTCCTCCGTCATGCTGGACCGGCTGGCCCTGAATCCCGACCGGATCGCCGGCATGGCCAAGGGCATCCGGGAGGTGGTGGAGCTCCCCGACCCGGCGGGGGCCGTCCTCAACCGAGTGGAGCGCCCCAGCGGCATCGTGGTGGAGAAGACCGCCGTCCCCATGGGGGTCATCGCCATCATCTATGAGAGCCGCCCCAACGTCACCAGCGACGCCGCCGCCCTGGCCCTGAAGGCGGGCTCCGCCTGCGTTCTCCGGGGGGGCAAGGAGGCCCACCGCTCCGCCGCCGCCATTGTGGCCGCGCTGAAGGAGGGACTGTCTGCCGCCGGCCTGCCCGAGGACGCCCTCCAGCTGGTGGAGGACACCACCCGCGCCTCCTCCAATGAGCTGATGACCGCCACCGGATATGTGGACCTGCTCATCCCCCGCGGGGGCGCCGGTCTCATCCGCGCCTGCGTGGACAACGCCACCGTCCCTGTGATCGAGACGGGCACCGGCATCTGCCACATCTATGTGGACAGAGCTGCCGACCAGGAGATGGCCCTGAACATTGTGGAAAATGCCAAGTGCTCCCGGCCCTCGGTGTGCAACGCCGCCGAGGTGTGCCTGGTGGACCGGGCCGTCGCAGGCGAATTCCTCCCCAAGCTGCGGGAGCGTCTGGTGGACCGGCGGGCCGACCAGGGGGCCATCCCCGTGGAGCTGCGCCTGGATCAGGCTGCCGCCCAGATCATCTCCGGCACCCACGCCGGGCCCGAGGACTTTGACACCGAGTTTTTGGACTATGTGCTGGCCGTCAAGGTGGTGGACGGAGTGGACGCGGCTGTCGCCCACATCGCCGCCCACTCCACCGGCCACTCGGACGCCATTGTCACCGCCGACGAGGAGGCCGCAAAGCGGTTCCTGGCCCAGGTGGACTCCGCCGCGGTCTATTGGAACGCCTCCACCCGCTTCACCGACGGGGGGCCCCATGGGCCTTGCGGAGCTGTGCACCTACAAGTATGTGGTGCGGGGGACCGGACAGGTCCGCTGACTTTCCCGGCTCCTCTCGACTGTTTCCAAGGTTTTCCGGCTGACAGGCTGTGCGTTCCGGCGTACAATGGAGCCAGCCCCTGTTTTCTTTGATACCAGTTCCCCGGGACCCGCGCCTCCGGAGCTGTGTATAGTCCCATTCACCCCTGTCGTTCTCAGAAAGGACTGATTCCATTGAACCATCATCTCAACGAGTTCTGCCGCACCACCCGGGAGCTTCTGGCCTCGGAGCAGGTACGAAGCATGGGCCGCTGGAACCATCATGGACGCATTACCACTTTGGATCACTCCCTGTTTGTGGCCTACTGGTCCTACCGTGCCGCCCGGAAATTCGGGTGGGACGAGGCCGCCGCCGCTCGGGGCGGGCTGCTCCACGACCTGTATTTATACGACTCCAAGGATAAGTCCGCCCACCCCGGCCTTCAGTGCTTCGACCATCCCCGCGCCGCGGCCCGAAACGCGGCGGAACTCACCGCGCTCTCCGACAAGGAGCGCAACATCATCCTGTCCCACATGTGGCTGCTGGGCGGCCAGCTGCCCCGCTCCCGGGAGGCCTGGCTGGTGGACCTGGTGGACACCTTCTGCGCCGCCCTGGAGCTGGCGCGCATCTATCACCCCGGCCGTCTGCGGGAGCAGATGGGCGTGGAACCCCTTCTGGAGAAGGGCGAGCCCATGCCCGCCCCTTGCTGACGGACATTTGACCGCCGTCCCAGTACAACTGGGGCGGCGGTCTCCTGTGCTGTGAGCAATTTTGCACAAAAATGAAAAAAACGCTTAAATTTAAAAATTTTTTTCTTGTCCACTCAAAATTTCCCTGTTAATATGCTATAATGTCTTTACCGGCGCAGTTCCCGCGCCGCCCGGACCGGCTGGCCCGGCTGTTTTGATGATATCAGGAGGTAATCCGTTCATGGATGATTTTTCTGCCAAGCGCCAGGCCCTGCTGGACTCCGGCGTAAAGATGATGGACCCGGATACGGTCTATGTGGAAGAGAGCGTCACCGTGGGACCTGGGACCCTGCTGCTCCCGGGGACTATCCTGCGGGGCAGAACGGTGGTGGGCGCCAACTGTGAGATCGGCCCCAACACCATGCTGGTGGACTGCACGGTGGGAGACGGAGTGACCATCAACTCCTCCCAGTGCAACGAGAGCACCATCGACTCCGGCGCCCACGTGGGGCCTTTCGCCTACATCCGGCCCAACTGCCATGTAGGGGCGGACGTGAAGGTGGGCGACTTTGTGGAGCTGAAGAACTCCACCATCGGCGAGGGGACCAAGATCTCCCACCTGACCTATGTGGGCGACGCCGACGTGGGACGGAAGGTCAATTTTGGCTGCGGCACGGTGCTGGTCAACTACGACGGCAACCGGAAGTACCGCTCCACCATTGGGGACCACTGCTTTATCGGCTGCAACACCAATCTGGTCTCCCCCGTCCACATCGGGGATGGGGCCTACACCGCCGCCGGTTCCACCATCACCCAGGACGTAGAGCCGGACGCCTTGGCCATCGCCCGGGCCCGGCAGGTAGCAAAGCCCGGCTGGGCCGCCGCCCATCGGGCCAAAAAGGACGCCAAGTAGTCCCCGCGCTTTTGTGGTTCCATATTCGGTCTGATAAACGCCCCCGCGCAGGAAAGAAAGGAAAAAGAGGGCGCCGGGATGTCCCGGACGCACTCGCAATTACGGAAGGAAGTTGAGTATGATCACACACGGGAAAAGCATCAAAATTTTTACCGGCAATTCCAACCCGGAGCTGGCCAAGGCCATCTGCCAGGAGTTGGGCGTCCCTCTGGGCAACGCGGAGGTGGGCTCCTTCGCCGACGGCGAGAACTACGCCTCCATCTATGAGACCGTCCGCGGCTCGGACGTGTTTGTGGTTCAGTCCACCTGCCCCTTTGAGAAGGACGGAGTGTCCCACACCGTCAACGACGCCCTCATGGAGCTGCTCATCATGATCGACGCCCTGAAGCGCGCCTCCGCCGGGCGGATCACCGCGGTGATCCCCTATTTCGGCTACGCCCGCCAGGACCGAAAGACCAAGCCCCGCGACCCCATCTCCGCCAAGCTGGTGGCCAACCTGATCACCCGCGCCGGCGCCGACCGGGTGCTGACCATGGACCTGCACGCCAACCAGATCCAGGGTTTCTTTGACATCCCGGTGGACAATCTGCTGGGCTCTCCCCTGTTCGTCAACGAGTTCTTCCGCAAGTACGCCGCCATCCAGGACGAGACCATGGTGGTCTCCCCCGACGTGGGCTCCGTGGCCCGGGCCCGCGCCTTCGCTCAGAAGCTGGCTATGCCTCTGGCCATCGTGGACAAGCGCCGCCAGAAGGCCAACTCCTCCGAGGTTATGAACATCATCGGCGATGTGCGGGACAAGCACGTCATCCTTCTGGACGACATGGTGGACACCGGCGGCTCCCTGTGCCACGCCGCCAAGGCTCTGGTGGACATTGGCAAGGCCAAGAGCGTCACCGCCTGCGCCACCCACGGCCTGCTCTCCGGCCCCGCCGTTCAGCGCATCTCCGACAGCGTGCTGGATGAGGTGGTCTTCCTGGATACCATCCCCCCCAAGCCCGGCGTGAAGTGTGACAAGATCCGCTACATCTCTGTGGCCCACCTGTTCGCTGAGGCCATCAGCCACATCTACGAGGAGACCTCCGTGTCCCGCCTTTTCTCTTAACACCCAAATTTAAGCACCCGGGGACGGGCTCAATGCCCGCCCCCGGGTTTTGTGCGCACAAGGAGGATTCTCATGTTCTTTCAAAAAAGCTCCGGCGGGGCCTCCTGGCTCATTGTGGGGCTGGGCAACCCCGGGGAGAAGTACGAAAATACCCGCCACAACGTAGGTTTCCAGGTGGTGGACGAGCTGGCCGAGCGGCAGAACGCCCCGGTTCAGAAGCTGAAGTTCAAGGCCCTCACCAACCTCCTCACCATCTCCGGGGAGAAGGTGCTGGTGATGAAGCCGGTCACTTATATGAAC
The DNA here is from genome assembly GCA_949295195.1 of uncultured bacterium. Lineage (GTDB taxonomy): Bacteria > Bacillota > Clostridia > Oscillospirales > Oscillospiraceae > Lawsonibacter. The sequence goes on from CASFKT010000030.1 coordinate 10,320, forward strand.
CTGTCCGGGGAGGCGGTGCGCCCGGCGGCGGATTTTTACAAAATTCCCCCGGAGCGCATTCTGGTCATCTCCGACGACACCGCCCTGGACCTGGGCAAGCTCCGCATCCGCACCAAAGGCTCCGCCGGGGGCCACAACGGCCTGAAAAACATCATCCAGCACCTGGGCACCGACCAGTTCCCCCGGGTCCGGGTGGGCGTGGGCCAGAAGCCCCACCTCGACTACGACCTGGCCGACTGGGTGCTGGGCAAGTTCCAGGGGGAGGACAAAAAGGTCATGGACGAGGCGGTGAAGCGGGCCGCCGACGCCGTGGAGTGCGTCCTGAAAGAGGGCGCCGACCGGGCCATGAACCGCTTCAACTGACCTGCTTTTCTTGAAAAGAAAAGCAGGCAAAAGAATTTTGTGCGAAACTTCGTTTCGCCTCTTGGCTGACGGGGATATCTGCATGTTTGGTTTTCGAATTTCTGCGGGGCTACCTTCTTTTTCCTGAACCAGGGCGTTTTCGCCGCCTGCGGGCGGCGACCTACTTTGCCCATGGCGGCAAAGTAGGCAAAACGCCACCGGGGACGGCTCCAGATGAGCACTCCGTGCTCATAGTCGACGCGCTCCTGTTCGTTGTTGCATCATTTCCGGCGCGCAAAAACTGAGTGGCTGGTCTAAATTCCTGCCGCCCCACTGGGGGCTGGGGTTGCAAAAATTGCCGCTGCTGCGGTTCCGCATCTGCGCCTGGCTCTGCCGAACCAACGGTACTTGGTCCGTTAACGACGGGAGGCCCAAGGGCCTCCCCTACTCAATCAAGAACTGCCTCTGTAGAACTGTAGGGGAGGGGCTTGCCCCTCCCCTGGGCCGGTCTCGGACCGGCCCCTACGAGAAGAACGCACCCGCCTCTTTATTCGCCGTAGGGGCGGCACACTGGGCCGCCCGCCGTTTCATAAAAACACCAGCGCCGGACAAGAGCTTCCCGCTCCTGTCCGGCGCTGTCTGTTTGAGGGGAAATGCCCTCAGCTTTCCGAAGGTTTCTCCTGGCTGTCCAGGTACTCCTCCATCACCTTTATAATCAAATTGGAGACACTGCGGCGCTCCTTCTCCGCCTGGCGCTCTAACCGTGCCTTAAATTCACTGGTAATACGCACACTGATCTGTGTGTCAGTCTTTTCCATGAGGATTTCTCCCCTCTCCTCTGGGATACGGTCTGGAAATGTCCGTAAGATCCAACAGATAGTCCACACTGGTCTGGAAAATCTCGGCCAACGCAATCAAGATATGGGTTGGAACATCGTTTTCTCCGGTCTCATACTTGGAGTACCCCGTTTGGGACATTCCCAGGCGCTGGGCCATCTTTTCTTGAGATAACCCCAACTCTTTCCGCAGTTCTCGGATTCTGGAATACATTTCTATCACCCGTAATTGATTATGGCATAATCTAAAATAGGGTATTGATTTTTAACCCGTTTTAGAGTGAAAATAAATTTAAGGTGATTCTTATGATTCTCAACGGTCCTAAAAAGCGGGCGGCCCGGTGTGCCGCCCCTACGGAGAGGTCTCCCTAAAACGGCGCGCCCTACGACAAATTTTGCACCAGTCCCGTTAGCTCAGTAAAGTCAGGCGCAGAAGTTGAATCGCACCGAATGCAATTTTGGGGAAGCCAGGGCCCAGTGGCCCGTATTGAATGGCGGGAAGCCACTCAGATTTTGCGCGCCGGAAATTTTGCCTCCTCTCACAGGTATGCGTCCCCCGTAATGGGGTTCGGGGAAAGGCGAATATGGACACGAAGTGTCCATCCTGAGCCGTCCCCGGGGGCGTTTTGGTTACTTTGCCGCCATGGGCAAAGTAACCCGCCGTCCGCAGACGGCGGAATCCCCCTGCGTACAACAAACCTATTCCTAAACCTGTCCCCTCATCCGTCTGGCCTGACGGCCAGCCACCTTCCCCCCAGGGGGAAGGCTTAAGAATAGGAAGGCGGCGAAATCCCCCGTAATAAAAAAATTCTACTTTCCTTCCCTCTGCTTCAAATACACCATCAGCACCGCCACGTCCGCCGGGGACACCCCGGACACCCGGCTGGCCTGGCCTAGGTTTCTGGGCCGGATGCGGCTCAGCTTCTGCCTGGCCTCCAGCCGCAGCCCCTCAATGGCGGTATAGTCGATTTTGTCAGGCAGGCGGCGGTCCTCCAGCTTTTTCATCTCCTCCACCTGGCGCAGCTGACGGTCGATGTAGCCCTGGTACTTGATTGCGATTTCCACCGCCTCCCGCACCGGCTTGGGCAGCTCCGGCCGGTCCGGGTCAAAGGGGGCCAGGGCCTCGTAGGAGATGGGGGGCCGCCGGAGCAGGTCCCGTAAGCTGTCAAAAAGGCGTCCAATTCCGGGCTGGGAGCCGCACCGGTGTGCTCCAGGCGCCTGCACTCCCGCTCCACGGCGGCGTATTTCGCCCGGACGGCCTCCAGCTGTTCCGGGGGCACCAGCCCCAGGCGGCAGCCGATCTCGGTGAGCCGCTGGTCGGCGTTGTCCTGCCGGTGGAGCAGGCGGTACTCCGTGCGGGAGGTCATCATCCGGTAGGGCTCGTTGGTGCCCTTGGTGACCAGGTCGTCAATGAGCACCCCGATGTACCCCTGGTCCCGGCGGAGGATCAGTGGCTCCTTGCCCTGAATTTTCAACGCGGCGTTCACGCCGGCAATAAAGCCCTGAACGGCGGCTTCCTCATAGCCGGAGGAGCCGTTGAACTGTCCCGCCCCGTACAGGCCGGGGATTTTTTTTGTCTCCAGGGTGGGCTCCAGCTCGGTGGGGTCCACGCAGTCGTACTCGATGGCGTAGGCGCACCGGGTCATCTCCGCCCGCTCCAGGCCGGGGATGGTGTGGAGCATTTTGATTTGGACCTCCTCGGGCAGGGAGGAGGAGAAGCCCTGGATGTACAGCTCCTCCGTGTCCAGCCCCATGGGCTCAATGAACAGCAGGTGCCGCTCCTTGTCGGCGAAGCGGACCACCTTGTCCTCAATGGAGGGGCAGTACCGGGGCCCCACCCCCTCGATGACCCCGGAGAACAGGGGCGACCGGTCCAGGTTGGCCCGGATGACCGCGTGGGTCTCCGGTGTGGTAGAGGTAAGGTAGCACACCGCCCGGTTCTCCGGCTGGCTCTGGGTGGAGAAGGAGAAGGGCTGGGCGTCTCCGTCCCCCTCCTGGAGCTGCATCTTGGAAAAGTCCACCGACCGGCGGTTCACCCGGGGAGGCGTCCCCGTCTTGAACCGGCGGATGGACAGCCCCAGGTCCACCAGGCACTGGGTGAGGGGCAGGGCGGCGGCCAGGCCGTCCGGCCCGGAGTCCCGGACCACCTCCCCCACGATGGTGCGCCCCCCCAGGTAGGTGCCCGTGGCGATGACGGCGGCCTTCACCCGGTAGGTGGCCCCGGTGTGGGTGACCACCCCGGAGACGGCCCCGTCTTCCGTCAGGACCTCCACCACCTCCGCCTGCTTCACCCAAAGGTTCTCTTGGAGCTCCAGGGTGTGCTTCATGATCTTCTGGTACTCCCGACGGTCTGCCTGGGCCCGGAGGGACCAGACGGCAGGGCCCTTCCCCCGGTTCAAAATCCGGTACTGGATGCAGGCCTTGTCCGCCGCCCTGCCCATCTCGCCCCCCAGGGCGTCCAGCTCCCGGACCAGGTGGCCCTTTCCGGTCCCACCGATGGCCGGGTTGCAGGGCATGTTGCCCACCGCGTCCAGGTTGATGGTGAAGCACAGGGTGCGTAGGCCCATGCGGGCGGCGGCCAGGGCGGCCTCAATGCCCGCGTGGCCCGCGCCGATCACTGCGATATCATATTGTCCTGCGTCGTATCGGATCATTTGGATTCCTCTTTTTTATTCTATAGTCTTGTGCGGGAGATTTCGCCGCCTACGGGCGGCGAGTTCCTTTGCCCATGGCGGCAAAGGAACCAAAACGCCCCCGGGGTTTGCTCCGATGAGCACTTCGTGCTCATAGTCGCTACACCCCGGCCCCCCATTACGGGGGCCCCTCCTGAGAATTTCAGTAAAAGTTCCGGCGCGCAAAATCTGAGTGGCGGCCCGCGTTTCCTCCCGGCCCACTGGGGCCTGGCTTCCCCAAAATTGCAACGACTACGATTTCACAACTGCGCTTGTAGGACACGGCCTCCTGGACGCACCGCATACATCTGTGGGCCGGCCAGTGTCCGGCCCCTACGAAAAGGAGGGACGGCTTCTGTATACGCCGTAGGGGCGGCACACTGGGCCGCCCGTTTACAGGGTTTCGCCCTGCGGGGCGAGTTCCTTTTCCCCGTGGAAAAGGAACCAAAAGACGCTGGGGGACGCCGCAGAGGCGAACTTTGTTCGCCGATGACGGCTTTCCCCCAGGCCCCCATTACGAGGGCCCCTCCTGAGAAGTTTAGCAAAAATTCCGGCGCGCAAAATCTGAGTGGCGGCCCGCGTTTCCTCCCGGCCCACTGGGGCCTGGCTTCCCCAAAATTGCAACGACTACGATTTCACAACTGCGCTCCCCAAAATTGCAACGACTACGATTTCACAACTGCGCCTAACTTGGCCGAACAGGTGGCGGCCGGTGCTTGTAGGGCGCGGCCTCCTGGACGCGCCGCGTACATCTGCGGGCCGGCCGGTGTCCGCCCCCTACGAAAAGGAGGGATGGCTTCTGTATACGCCGTAGGGGCGGCTATCAGCCGCCCGCCCAGCCTTCCCCCTTCCAGGGGGAAGGTGCCCCAGTGCGCACACTGGGGCGGATGAGGCACTGGGGCGGATGAGGGTGACCCTGTAGGGCGGGAGCTGAAGGTGAATCGGCCGAAGGCCGAAAGAAGCCACCCTGGGATGTGCCCCCGCCGCTGTATCTGCAAACTCTGTTCTGCTCCCCCTGCGGCAAAACCGGGATAATCTGTTTCCCACTCCCGCAGGAGCGGGGGCATTCTCCCAGGAACTAGGGTATTTTATCACGTTTTCCCCCCGGCAACAAGACCGTTCCCTCTCCATTGCCGGCCTTTTCTCCCGCTCACTGTCGTTTTGTGGTCCAACCGCCCGATCACTTTTTTCCTGCCTTTTCCGCCCCGTCTGGTCTTTTTGCGGTGGAAAACGCCTCCTTCCCTTCGCACGTTTCCGCGGCAACAATATATTGTGTCTCCTTTTTTCTACACTTCAATATATTGACCAAATTAGGGGGACGTGCTATAGTAGGGGTACGCCGCCTACAGCCCGGCCCTGCCGCAGGCTGTTCAAAATGGGACGAAGAAAAGTGAGGGAGTTTGTATGTACCAGGTAACCAAGCGGGACGGCACCGCCGCCCAGTTTGAGATTGGAAAAATCAGCGCCGCCATCACCAAGGCCTTCCAGGCCCTGGACAAGCAGTTCCACCCCACCGTCATCGACCTGCTGGCCCTGCGGGTGACCGCAGACTTTGAGCCCAAGATCCGGGACGGCCGCATCGCCGTGGAGGACATCCAGGACAGCGTGGAGCAGGTCCTGTCCGAGGCGGGCTATGCCGACGTGGCCAAGGCCTACATCCTCTACCGCAAACAGCGGGAGAAGGTGCGCAACGTCAACTCCGCCCTGCTCAACTACAAGGAGCTGGTGGACAACTACCTGCAGATCAACGACTGGCGGGTGAAGGAGAACTCCACCGTCACCTACTCGGTGGGCGGCCTCATTCTCTCCAACTCCGGGGCCATCACCGCCAACTACTGGCTCACCGAGATCTACGACCAGGAGATCGCCAACGCCCACCGCAACGCGGAGATCCACCTCCACGACCTGAGCATGCTCACCGGCTACTGCGCCGGCTGGTCCCTGAAGCAGCTCATCCAGGAGGGGCTGGGGGGCATCCCGGGTAAGATCACCTCCGCCCCGGCCAAGCACCTGTCCACCCTATGCAACCAGATGGTGAACTTCCTGGGCATCATGCAGAACGAGTGGGCGGGGGCCCAGGCCTTCTCCTCCTTTGACACCTATCTGGCCCCCTTTGTAAAGGTGGACAACCTGACCCAGAAGGAGGTCAAGCAGTGCATCCAGTGCTTTGTCTACGGGGTGAACACCCCCTCCCGCTGGGGCACCCAGGCCCCCTTCTCCAACATCACCCTGGACTGGACGGTGCCCAAGGACCTGGAGAACCTGCCCGCCATCGTAGGGGGCAAGGAGATGGACTTCACCTACGGCGACTGCAAGAAAGAGATGGATATGGTGAACAAGGCCTTCATCGAGATCATGATTGAGGGCGACGCCAACGGCCGGGGCTTCCAGTACCCCATCCCCACCTACTCCATCACCAAGGACTTTGACTGGTCTGAGACGGAGAACAACAAGCTTCTCTTTGAGATGACCGCCAAGTACGGCACCCCCTACTTCTCCAACTATATCAACTCCGACATGGAGCCCTCTGACGTGCGCAGCATGTGCTGCCGCCTGCGTCTGGACCTGCGGGAGCTGCGGAAGAAGTCCGGCGGCTTCTTCGGTTCCGGCGAGTCCACCGGCTCTGTGGGCGTGGTCACCATCAACCTGCCCCGCATCGCCTATCTGGCCAAGGACGAGGCCGACTTCTACCAGCGGCTGGACAAGCTCATGGACATCGCGGCCCGCAGCCTGAAAACCAAGCGCACCGTCATCACCAAGCTGCTGGACGCGGGCCTGTATCCCTATACAAAGCGCTATCTGGGGAGCTTTGATAACCACTTCTCCACCATCGGCCTCATCGGCATGAACGAGGTGGGTCTCAACGCCAAGTGGCTCCGGGCCGACCTGACCCACCCGGAGACCCAGAAGTTTGCCAAGGACGTGCTCAACCACATGCGGGAGCGTTTAAGCGACTACCAGGAGCAGTACGGCGACCTGTACAACCTGGAGGCCACCCCCGCCGAGTCCACCACCTACCGCTTTGCCAAGCACGACAAGGAGGAGTTCCCCGACATCATCACCGCCAACGAGAACGGCACCCCCTACTACACCAACTCCTCCCACCTGCCTGTGGGCTACACCGAGGACATCTTCTCCGCCCTGGACATTCAGGACGAGCTCCAGACCCTGTACACCTCCGGCACCGTGTTCCACGCCTTCCTGGGCGAGAAGCTGCCCTCCTGGCAGGCGGCGGCCAACCTGGTGCGGAAGATCGCGGAGAACTACAAGCTGCCCTACTACACCATGTCCCCCACCTACTCCGTGTGCGCCGACCACGGCTACCTCACCGGGGAGCAGTTCACCTGCCCCATCTGCGGCAAGACCGCCGAGGTGTACAGCCGCATCACCGGCTACTACCGCCCGGTGCAGAACTGGAACGACGGCAAGACCCAGGAGTTCAAGGACCGGAAGGTGTATGACCTGGCCCACTCCCACCTGCGCAAGGCGGGCCGGGCGGGCTCCCAGGTGACCGCGCCGGAGGAGTATACCAAGGCAAAACCCGTGCAGGACCTGCTCCTGTTCACCACCCGCACCTGCCCCAACTGCCGCCAGGCGGAGGCCCTGCTCCAGAAGGCGGGCGTCCCCTATCAGAAGGTGGTGGCGGAGGAGTCCCCCGACCTGACCACCCGGTACGGGGTCCGGCAGGCCCCCACCCTGGCCTGGGAGGCCGACGGCCAGGCCGAAAAAATCACCGGCGTGGGCCCCATCAAGAAATTCATTGAAAACCACCGGGCCCGGGAAGCGGGATAAGCTCACCTCTGTTGTCTCTTGCCAAAAGCCCGGCTGTGCACCCCGCACAGCCGGGCTTTTGATTCCTTCGGAGCGCCTCTCCGCCGTCCAAACAGCAAAACTCCCCCGCCGGTCCGGCGGGGGAGTTCTCCGTATTCTGTGTTCAGTTCTGGGTGGTGCTGGGGGCCAGGTAGTCGCCCAGGACATACCCCTCTTCAAAGTTGCCGCCGCCGGTGGCATAGCGGATGTGGTACCAGCCGTTGCCGGCCTCCTCCAGCACGGTGACGGTGGCGCCGTCCGAGGTGCTGGCCTGGACGGAGTAGTCCGTCCCCGGGCCGGAGCGGATATTCAGTCCGCCGCCGCCCACGCCGGTAATCACCGCGTCGGTGTTGGGGGCCAGGGTATTGCCCGAGGTGGTGGTCCCGCCGCCGGTGGTGTCGCCGCTGGTGTCGATGTTCTCTCCGGTGCCGTCGCCGGTGCACAGGATGGCGCAGGAGGCGGTCTGGCCGCCGGCGGCGGCGGTGATGGTCACCGACACCTGGTCATTGCCCTTGTACACGTTGGTGATGTTGCCGTACTCGTCCACGGTGGCGATGTCCTCATTGCTGCTGGTCCACTCCACCGTCACCTGAGCGTCCTCAGGCACTGTGGTCACCGTCAGCTGGAAGGACTCGCCCGCCTGGAGGGCAACCTGGTCCTCGTCCGTGCGGCTGAGGGTCAGGCTCTCCAGCGTCACATTGCCGGTGGAGGTGGAGACCGACGTGCCGCCGCTGTTGGAGCCGCTGGGCGTGCCGCCGAACAGCAGGGGGGACAGGGTGGTAAACACGATCACCACCGCGGCGATAATCAAAACCAGGGAAATGACAAGCCCGGCCACCTGCAGGGGGTTGGGCTGGCCGCCCCGGCCGGACCGGGAACCGCCGGCTACCCGGCGGCCGCCCACGGGCGGATAGCTGCGGCCGCCCGGCCGCTCGTCGCAGAAGGGACAGCGCTTATATGTGGTGGAATATTCTTCCCCGCAGTTCTCACACCGGATCACATCGGTATTGCGGCGGGGGGGAGCTTTCTTTGTGGCCATAGGGACCTTCCTCCATCATCAGTTGGGATGGCAGACCGGGAACAATCCTGCGGTCTCAGCTTTCATTTTACAGGGAATTAACGGCCCCGTCAACGGGAAAAGGGGAAATAACAAATTTTTAACAAAATTATGTCAACTTTTGCCGAAGGAGGCCCCTGGACTTCTTGACCGGGGGCCCACTTTCTTTTATAATGACTCTCAGCAGCGGGGCCTATGGGAACAGGCTTCCGCCAGCCGTCGGAGAGGAGACGATCCCGGATGAAGCCAGGAACCATGACCGCCGCCCAAGTCCATAAGCAGTACAGCGAGGCCGTCACCGCCTTCCGGCGGTGGATTCCCGACCCCACATTGCGCCAGGCCTTCAACCGGGAGGCGGACTCCTTCTTCCAGCACTGTGCCCTGGGGGTATGGCAGGCGGACAACGCCCAGGCCATCACCCCCAAGCATGTGGAGTTCTACAACGCCATCTACTCGGGAAAAAACCTCTCCCCCTCCGCCCTGTACTGGGAGGTGGCCTCCGGCGTGGCCAACTACGACCTGTTTCAGCCCCCCGCCTTTTTCCAGGCCCTGCGGGACTACGACCGGCGGAAGGGCACCACCCTGGCCCGGCGGTTCGCCGACCAGACGACCCTCATCCTCCTGCTGTTCGCGGCGGTGGACGACGTGGTCAGCGAGGCCGAGGCCGGCTTTGTCAACTCCTGCTCCGACATTCTGCTGGAGCTGTGCGGAAAGGACGGCCTGTCCGGAGACCGCCCCGCCCTGAAAGCGGACGAGTTCATCACCCGCACCCCCGCTCCCCCTCAGGAGGCCCCCAAGGAGGAGGCCAAGGCGGACCAGGGGGCGCAGGAAACCCCTCCGGCGGAGCCCGAGCCCACCCTGGAGGAGCTTCTGGCCGAGCTGGACAGCCTGTGCGGCCTGGCTAAGGTGAAGGAGGACGTGAAGAGCCTCATCAACCTGGTGAAGGTACGCCGTCTCCGGGAGGAGGCCGGCCTGCCCGTCCCCCCCATGTCCCTGCACCTGGTGTTTTTAGGCAACCCGGGCACCGGCAAGACCACGGTGGCCCGCCTGCTGGCCAAGATCTACCACGCCATCGGGGTGCTCCCCAAGGGGCAGCTGGTGGAGGTGGACCGCTCCGGCCTGGTGGCCGGCTTTGTGGGACAGACCGCCCTGAAAACCGGTGAGGTGGTCCAGAAGGCCATCGGGGGCGTGCTGTTCATCGACGAGGCCTACGCCCTGGTAAACGCCGAGAGCGCCAACGACTTCGGCCACGAGGCCATCGAGGTTTTACTGAAAAACATGGAGGACCACCGGAAGGACCTCATCGTCATTGTGGCTGGGTACGCCCAGCCCATGGAGCGCTTTCTCCACTCCAACCCCGGCCTGGAGTCCCGGTTCAACAAGTACTTCTACTTTGAGGACTACAACGGGGAGGAGCTCTTCTCCATCTTCCAGTCCATGTGTAAAAAGAACGGCTACACCCTCTCCCAGGAGGGGGAGGCGCAGATGACGCAGGACCTGCTGGAGCTGTACGTGAACCGGGATGAGAACTTCGGCAACGCCCGGGACGTGCGCAACCGGTTTGAACAGGCGGTGGCCCGCCAGTCCAACCGGGTGGCCCTGCTGGAGTCCCCCACCCGGGAGCAGCTGATGGAGCTCCTCCCAGAGGATCTTACGGAGCCCGACGCCCCGAGAGAAGATTAGGATTTGTTATGAAGATTGCATTTTATACCCTTGGTTGTAAGGTCAACCAGTACGAGACCCAGGCCCTGGAGCAGCTGGTCACCCAGCGGGGCCACAGCCTGGTCCCCTTTGAGGAGGCGGCGGACGCCTATGTGATCAACACCTGCACCGTCACCGCCGTCAGCGACAAGAAGTCCCGGCAGGTGATCCGCCGGGCCCGGAAGGCGGCCCCCGACGCGGTCATCGCCGTGTGCGGATGCTACCCCCAGACCCACCCGGACGACGTGGAGAAGCTGGGTGTGGACCTGATCGCGGGCACCGGGGACCGCACCGGTTTTGTGGACCTGCTGGAGCGGGAGTGGGGTGACCGCCAGCCCATCACCGCCCTGGACGACGCCTTCCAGCGCCGCACCTTCGAGCCCCTCCCCGCCGGCGGGCTGGAGGGCCGCACCCGGGCCATGCTGAAGATGGAGGACGGGTGCGTCAACTTCTGCTCCTACTGCATCATCCCCTACGCCCGGGGGCGGGTGCGCTCCCTCTCCCTGGCCGACTGCGTCCGGCAGGCCCGGGAGCTGGAGGCGGCGGGCTACCGGGAGATCGTCCTCACCGGTATTGAGATCTCCTCCTGGGGACAGGACCTGGAGGGAAAGCCGGAGCTCATGGAGGCCATTGAGGCCATCTGTCAAGGGCTGTCCCCTGACACCCGGGTGCGCCTGGGCTCTCTGGAGCCCCGGACCATCACCCCGGACTTCTGCCGCCGGGCGGCGGCCCTGCCCAACCTGTGCCCCCACTTCCACCTGTCCATGCAGTCGGGGTGCGACACGGTGCTGGCCCGGATGAACCGGAAATATGATTCCAACCGGTATTATGAGAGCGTAAAATTCCTGCACCAGGTCTACGACCGGCCCGCTATTACCACCGACCTCATCGTGGGCTTCCCCGGCGAGACGGAGGAGGAGTTCCACCAGACCCTGGACTTTATCCAGAAGTGCGCCTTCTCCGCCATGCACATCTTCCCCTACTCCAAGCGGCCGGGCACCCCGGCGGCCAAGCTGCCCGGGCAGGTGCTCAACGCCGTCAAGGAGGAGCGGGCCCACCGGGCCGCCCAAATTGCCCGGACCATGCAGGATGCTTACTTAGACCGCTGGGTGGGAGAGACCGTCCCCGTCCTCTTTGAGGAGGAGCGGGAGGGGCTGTGGCGGGGCCACACCACCCGGTACTGTGAGGTGGCGGTCCAGTCCGCCCAGCCGCTCCACAACCAGCTGCGGCAGGTGCGGATCACCGGCCGCGACGGAGGGGCCCTCCAGGGGGTCCTGGTATGAGCCGGATCAAGCGGGTCCACTGCGGCGACGTGAACTGTCACCTGGTCCAGGGGGAGCAGGGGGCCATTCTGGTGGACACCGGCCGGGCGGGCTACGGAGAGAAGCTGCTCCCCCTGTGCCGGCAGTGGGATGTGCGCCTTATCGTCCTCACCCACGGCCATCTGGACCACGTACAGAACGCCGCCTTTCTCTCTCAGCAGTTGGAGGTGCCCATCGCCATGCACCGGGCCGATTTGGAGCTGCTGGAGGACAACGACTGCCAGCCCATGCAGGCCCACCGCCGCCTGGGGCGGCTGATCCAGTCCCTGTCCCGGCGCGGGTTTCAGGACACCCTGCTCCCCCCCTTCCAGCCAGACTTATACCTGGAGGACGGGGATAACCTGTCCCACTTCGGGGTCAACGCCCAGGTGGTGGCCCTCCCCGGCCACACGGCGGGCTCCATCGGCCTGAAAACCGAGGACGGCGCCCTGCTGGTGGGGGACGCCATGTTCCGCCTGTTCTCCCCCTCCCCCGCCCTGGTCTATGCGGACCGGCGTCAGATGGAGGACAGCGTGGCAAAGATCTGGGCTCTCCACCCCACCGCCCTCTACTTCGGCCACGGGCGGCCCGCCCAGGGGTTGTAAAAACAGGAAAAACCGATTATACTACCAGACGAACTCCATCTGATGCGGGAGGAGGTGACCCCATGACCCGCGCGGAATTTGACGCCATTTTCGAGAAGTGCAAAAAGAAGTATCTGCCCACCAACCAGGCGGATATTCAAAAGAAGCTGAGCGCCTTCGTCGACAAGGACGGAAATATCTCGGCCCAAGCTCTGGCCATCTTCTCCTTTATCGAGACGGTGCAGTACACCAACGACATGCTCTACGCCGTTTTGTCCGAAGCCCTGGATGTGGAAGACTGACCAGCCGCGCCGCCCTCTGAACGGGCGGCGCGGCTTTATTTTTTTTGAAAATCTGCCGGAAAAATTTGACGGGATGGGAAAATTGGGGTACACTGTCTCTGATTGTGTACCAAACGAAAAGGGGAAGTTTGCTATGGTATTCAGCAGTCTTGTCTTTCTGCTGGGCTTTCTGCCCGCCCTGCTGCTGGTGTATTTCCTCATTCCCGCCCGGTTTCGGGGACTGCGGAACCTGGTCCTGCTTGGAGCCAGCCTGTTCTTCTACTGGTGGGGAGCCAGCAAGCTGGTCCTCCTCATGGTGCTCTCTATTCTGGTCAACTATCTGGGCGGTCTGCTGGCCGGCCAGGCGGACCGGCGGCTGGCCCGGTTCGGGGTGATTTTCGCCTCGGTGGTGGGGCTGGGGCTGCTGGGGTGGTTCAAGTACGCCGGCTTTCTGGCCCAGACCATCCATGACCTGGGCTTTGCCGTCCCCATCCCCCAGGTGACCCTGCCCATCGGCATCTCCTTCTTCACCTTCCAGGGCCTCAGCTACGTCATCGACGTGTACCGGGGGGACGCCCCCATCCAGAAGAATCCCCTGAACGTGGCCCTGTACGTGGCCCTGTTCCCCCAGCTGGTAGCCGGCCCCATCGTCCGGTACACCACCGTCATGGCGGAGATCGCCCACCGGGAGGAGACCCTTTCGGAGTTTGCCGCCGGCGTCACCCGCTTCTGCTTCGGCCTGGCCAAGAAGATGGTGCTGGCCAATTCCATGGGACAGATCGCCGACGGGGTCTTCAATCAGACGGCGGCCAACCTGGACCCCAGCCTGGCCTGGGTGGGGGCCCTGGCCTACACCTTCCAGATCTACTTCGACTTCTCCGCCTACTCGGATATGGCCATCGGCCTGGGCCACATGTTCGGCTTCCGGTTCCTGGAGAACTTCAACTACCCCTATATCTCCCGCTCCGTCACCGAGTTCTGGCGGCGGTGGCACATCTCCCTGTCCTCCTGGTTCCGGGACTATGTGTATATCCCCCTGGGGGGCAACCGGTGCTCCAGACCCAAGCATATGCGCAACATCTTTGTGGTGTGGCTGCTCACCGGACTGTGGCACGGGGCGGCCTGGACCTTCGTGCTGTGGGGCCTTTGGTTCTGCCTGCTGCTGCTGGGGGAGAAGTTTCTGTGGAGAAAGTACCTGGAGCAGCTGCCCGGCCTGATCCGCTGGGCCTACACCATGTTTACCGTCATCCTCAGCTGGGTGCTGTTCCGCTCGGTGGACCTGGGGCAGGCCTGGGCCTATCTGGGGGCCATGTTCGGCCAGACCACCGGCCTGGCCCAGGACGGTCAGGCCCTCTACTACCTGCTCCAGTTCTGGCCGGAGTGGGTGCTGGCCCTCATCGCCTTCCTGCCGGTGAAACGCTGGGCCCAGTCCTGGCTGGAGGCCCGGGGGAGCGCCGGTCAATCGGTCGCCCTGTGGGCTCCCCGGGTGCTGGCCCTGGGCCTGCTGGCTCTCTCCTACCTGGAGCTGGTCACCGGCTCCTTCAACCCCTTCATCTACTTTCAATTTTAAGGAGGGTCACCCATGAAAAAGAGCAAATGGGCCGACTGGCTTGTTGTGATCGGTTTTCTGGGGTTCCTGGCCCTGGCCCTGGCAGTCACCCTGGTCCGGCCCAAGTCGGGCTGGTCCTACTATGAGAACCGGAATCTGGCCCGCCCGGCGGAGCTGTCGGTGGAGACGGTGCTGGACGGCACCTTC
>CASFKT010000031.1 GCA_949295195.1 uncultured bacterium
GATACCTTTCAGGCCTTTCAGACCTGCGCCGTGGTGGCCCAGGCGGCCGCCTGCTTCGGCGTGGTGCTGAAGACCAGGCGGCGGGAGATGAGGCGGGTGGCCTTCTCCGCCGGCCTGACCGGCATATTCGGCATCACGGAGCCCGCCATATACGGCGTGACGCTGCCGCTGAAAAAGCCGTTTATCTGCGGCTGTGTCGGAGGGGCGGTGGGCGCGATTGTTCTGAGCCTGTTTGATACCATGTACTACGTCTACGCCGGTCTGCCCGGGCTCCTCACCACCGTCAACGCCATCAGCGCCCAGAACCCCATGTCCTTCCCCGGCATGCTGCTGGGGACCCTGGCCACCATCGTGGTCACCATTGCGCTGGTACAGGTCGTGGGCTGCGGGGAGAGCCCGGGCTCCGGGGATGCGGCGGACGCGGCGCCTTTCGGCCAGGCCAGCGTCCCTGCTCCCGGGGAGGCGGGAGAGGTCACGGTGTGCTCCCCCCTGAGCGGCACGGTGGTTCCCCTGTCCCAGGTGAAGGACCCCACCTTTGCCCAGGGAATCCTGGGGGAGGGGGCCGCAGTCCAGCCAAGAGAGGGGAAGCTGTACGCCCCCTTTGACGGTACGGTGCTCAGCATTGCGGACAGCAGGCACGCCATCCACCTGCTGGGCCCCAACCAGGTGGAGCTGCTCATCCACATCGGGCTGGATACGGTGGAGCTGGGCGGAGCGGGCTACACCGCCAGGGTCAAGGAGGGGGACCGGATTCGGACCGGCGACCTGCTCGTGGAGTTCGACCTGGAGGAGATCCGCCGGAAATACGATCCCATCACACCGGTTTTGGTGACCAACGCCGAGGACTTTGCGGCGGTTGAGCCGTGGAGAAGCGGCGGCCCGGTGGAGGCGGGGGAGCCGCTTCTGCGGGTGAGAAATGAACAGAACGGCCATTTGGAGGGGACGACATGAGTTTTCCGGAACATTTTTTATGGGGCGGCGCGGTGAGCGCCGGACAGCTGGAGGGGGCCTGGAATGAGGACGGAAAGGGCGTCAGCGTGACCGACGTCCTCACCGGCGGCAGTTCCGGCGTGCTGCGCCGCATCACAGACGGCGTGCTGCCGGGGGAGCGGTACCCCAACCACGAGGGGGTCGATTTCTACCACACCTTTCGGGAGGACATTGCCCTTCTGGCGGAGCTCGGCCTCAAGTGCTTCCGCACCTCCATCGCCTGGACCCGCATTTTTCCAAACGGCGACGACCCCCAGCCCAATGAGGCGGGCCTTCGGTTTTATGACGCGCTCTTTGACGAGCTGCTCAAATATCACATTGAGCCGGTGGTCACCCTCTCCCACTTTGAGATGCCCTATCACCTGGCCCGGCACCACGGCGGCTGGCTGAGCCGGTACACGCTGGAGTGTTTTGTCCGCTATGCATCCACGGTGATGGAGCGGTACAAGCACAAGGTCCGGTACTGGATGACCTTCAATGAGATCAACAACCAGAGCAACACCGGCCTGGACCTGTTCGGCTGGACCTGTTCCGGAATCCGCTTTTCGCAGCTGGAGCGCCCCAGGGAGGCCATGTACCAGGCGGTCCACCACCAGTTTGTGGCCGGGGCCGCCGCGGTCAGGGCGGGCCATGAGATCAATCCGGAATTCCAAATCGGATGCATGTGCGCCTTTGTGCCCGTGTATCCCTACTCCTGTCATCCGGACGATGTGATGGCGGCCGTGGAGTGCATGCACGAGCGGTTTTATTTCTCGGACGTTCAAATCCGGGGGCACTATCCGGCCTTTGCCCGGCGGCAGTGGGAGCGGGAGGGCTGCCGGATCGCCATGGAACCGGGGGATGAAACAATCCTGGCGGAGGGGCGGGCCGACTACCTTGGCTTCAGCTATTATATGTCCAATACGGTCAGGGCCCAGGGGCAGGGGGGCTCCGCCGCCCGCTTGGACGGCGGCTTCCCCAATTCCGTGGACAACCCCTATGTGGACAAGAGCGACTGGGGGTGGCAGATCGATCCAACGGGCCTGCGGTACGCCCTGGTCACCCTGTATGAGCGGTACGAGGTCCCCCTGTTCATTGTGGAAAATGGGTTCGGGGCCATAGACAAGCTGACACCGGACGGAACATGCCATGACCCCTACCGGATCGACTATCTGAGATCGCACATCGCCCAGATGAAAAAGGCGGTGGAAGAGGACGGGGTGGACCTGATGGGGTATACGCCCTGGGGGTGCATCGACCTGGTCTCCTTCACCACAGGGGAGCTCAAAAAGCGGTATGGCTTTCTCTACGTGGATCGGAATGACGACGGCAGCGGGAGCGGGAAGCGGTACCGGAAGGACTCCTTTTTCTGGTTCCAGAATGTCATCCGGACCAATGGCGAGGCGCTCTAGCGCCGCAGAAAACAGGAGCTCGAAAAACAAAAACGCTGGAATCCGAGGATTCCAGCGTTTTTTCCCCTGGGGAAGCGGACCGGCGCCTGTCCGGCGGGCGGCGGTTATCCCAGCATATGGAGGAGCTCCGGCAGCTGGGACAGGTTGTTCAGCACAAAATGGGCGCCAGCAGCGCGGAAGGTCTCCTCCGCCCGGCGGCAGGTGGCCTGCCGCTCTTCCGGTGAGAGAGCTTTGTACTCCCTCTGGCTCAGGCCCAGAACGGAGCTGCCCTCGACCACCCCCACCGACCACACCCCGGCGTTGACCCCTCCTGGATGTCGGAGACGGTGTCCCCCACCTTCACGGCGTTCTTCACACTGGAGACCTCCAGCGCATTCAGGTTTTCAAAGATCATGTAGGGGTAGGGGCGGCCCTTGCCGCCCACCCCGTCGGGGCTGATCCAGAAGTCGGGGGCGTAGCCCAGCTGGGCGGCCTTGGGGACAACAATGTGCATCATGAATTTGTATATGGAATGGAAAAAGGAAAAAGGCGTTCCCCAAAAGTGAGCCGCCACTGCGCAAAAGGAGGGCGGCAGAAGGGCGTTGCGGCTCAGAGGTGCCGCCGGCAGATATGCATAGAAGCCCGCGCCGGGAGAGGCGGGACGCTGGAGCCCCCTTGAAAAAGACCGCCTGTTTCCGATATAATGCAGAAAAAGCAGAATCACGGGACGCCTGCCGGAGGCGCGGTATTCCTGGCGCGACGGACCGATGTGCTGGAATTTTTGAAAAGGCGGGAACAGCATGGACGGCTACGAATCCATTCGAGAGACGGCGGAAAGATGGGGTGTGTCCCAGCGCCTGGTTCAGAAACTGTGTACAGAGGGCCGCATTCAGGGGGCGCAGAAATTCAGCGGCGCCTGGGCGATCCCCACGGACGCCGCCAAGCCGGAGGACCTGCGCCGGACCAGGCACAGGCAGGGGGACAAACCGGAGACCTCGGAGGCCCAGGCCCGGCAGCAGGTCCAGACGACTGGGAAGACCCTTATGCCGCTGATGAATACCCCCTTTGTGCCTGGACAGTGCCTGGCCGCTGTGGAGGCCATGGAGGAGGGGCCGCAGCGGGACATCGCCCTGGCGGAGTATCACTACTTCAGCGGCCACCCGCAGGCGGCGGCCGGAGAGGCGGAGCGCTATTTTTCCAGTTCTGATCTGGGGACACGGCTGTCTGCCTGCCTGATCTACGCCTTTTCCAATTTGTCCCTGGGTTGCATTGAGCAGGCCCGGTCCGCCCTGGGGGAGGTGGAGCGCGCACTGCGCGCCGCAGGGGAGGCCGCCCCAGCATTTCAGGCGGCGTCCAGCTTCGTAGCCGCTACCGCCGCGGTGCTGCTCCATCTGCCTCTGCCGGATGGACTGCCCCCCGCGGAGGACTTTATGTAGCTGCTGCCGCCGGGGCTGCGGGCCTTTGCGCTGTATGTCCAGGCCCACTACCTCTACCTCCAGGGGGACTATGCCAGGAGTGCCGGGGTGGCGGAGGCCACCCTGGCCATCGGAGGCTCCCGGTATCCCATTCCCGCGATCTACCTGAATCTGGTGGCGGTGATGGACTACATGAGTCTGAAGCAGACCCACCGGGCGGAGAGCCATCTGCTGGCGGCCTGGGAACTGGCCAGGCCGGACGACTTGATCGAGGGCTTTGGGGAACACCACGGCCTGCTGGGCGGGATGCTGGAGTCCGTCATCAAGCGGGAATGGCCGGAGGAGTTCAGACGGATCATCGCC
The DNA here is from genome assembly GCA_949295195.1 of uncultured bacterium. GTDB lineage: Bacteria > Bacillota > Clostridia > Oscillospirales > Oscillospiraceae > Lawsonibacter. Next base: position 4,139 of record CASFKT010000031.1, read on the forward strand.
ATTACCTACCGGTTCTCCTGGGGCTGGCGGCGGATTCACAATCCCAAAACCGGCGACCAGGTGGCCGACAATCTGACCACCACCGAGTTTGCGGTGGCCATGCTGGCGGCCCGGGGCTGGACCAACGAGGAGATTGCAGGACACATGGGCATCTCCTCCCACACGGTCAAGCGCCATCTGGCGGAGGCCAAGGGGAAGCTGCATGTCAATACCCGGCAGGAGCTGGGAAAGTATATGCTCCAGTAGGGCGCCTCCGGCGGTGCGCCGCACGGTTAAACCGTTCGTTTTGCCGCACACTGCGGCGCGGAATTGCGCCGCGCCCTTCAAAGCACTGTATACGGCCTGTGCGCCGGAGGAATGCCGCCGGGAGGAGATAGGTTGAGGCAGAATGTTGGAAAAAGACAAAAAATTCCCCGCCAGCCGGAGAAAATACGCGTCTCCTGGGGCAGCGCAGAACGGGCAGATGGGGAAAAATCCAGAGAGACCGGCCCTCTGTCCATCAGAAAAAAACAGGGACCACATCCGTACGGCAGTACGGATGTGGTCCTTTTTCAGGGGGAAAATGGGCAATGGAACAAGAAAATCTGCTGTATTATAATAAAAGTGAAATCTGTTTGAAGCAGCAGGCACGACGGATCTGGACAGCGGCGGCGTTTGTCCGGAGGGGAGGAGTTCCATGCACTTTACCGTATATATGGAGGACCCCGCGGAGCGGGCAGCTCTCTTCCGTATGCTGGAGATTTGGAGAGACCTCACCTGTTCCTGCGTGGAATTCAGCAGCTGGGACCCGGAGGAGCGTCCGGAACCCGGCGGCATTCTCTTCTGGGACTTGGACGGCCGGCTGCCGCCTGCCTCCATTGACGGAGCGTACGCGCTCTTTCTCTGCTCCTCCAGCAGCAGCGCGGCCATTGCCAGCTATTCCCTCCACCCCGCGGGTTTTTTGCGCAAGCCCATTGGAATGGAGAAGCTCTGGGCCGCTCTGCACCGCTGTATCAAGCTGTGGTGGGACTCCCTGGAGCGGCTGGAGATCACCAGCGACCGCTGTCGGGTCCGCCTCCCCCTCTGCGATCTGGTGTGGGCGGAAAGCACCCGGAGAGGCAGCCTGGTCCACAGCACCCAGGGGCCCATTGCCACGCGGGAGACGCTGACCGCCCTGGAGGAGCGGCTGCCCAAGGAGCTCTTTCTCCGCTGTCAGCGGGGCTTTCTGGCCAATCTCCGCCATGTCCGGCGTCTGGACAGCGGCGGACTGCACATGTCCGACGGGGCCGTCGTCCCCCTGAGCCGGAGCAGCCGGGGAGAGACGGCGGAGGCCTACCGGAAGTTCTGCCTGCTGTGGGACGTCCGGATGCGGGATGGAGAGAAGCGCCATGGGTGAACTTTGGGTTGCAATCTGTGACGATTTGGAGGACGAGCGCCGGGCCCTGGCCCAGATGGTGCGGGGATACGCCCGGCGGCGGGGACGGACTGTCCGTTTCCGGTTTTTTGCTAGCGGGGAGGAGCTGCTGGCGTCCAGCCAGCAGATGCGGGCCTGTCAAATTTTGTTTCTGGACATCTATATGCCTGGATTGTCCGGGGTGGAGACCGCCCGCCGGCTCCGCGACGCCGGTTTCGATACCGCCATTGTGTTTGCCACCACCAGTATAGACCACGGGCTGGACAGCTTTGACGTCTGGGCGGCGGACTATCTCACCAAGCCCTTCCGGGAGGAGGAGATTGACCGCGCTCTGGACTGGTGCCTGGAGCATCTGCCGGAGCCCATGCGTGTCCTGTCTGTCTATTCCGAGGGGGAGACACAGGAGCTTTCCCTGGCCTCCATCCGCTATCTGGAGGTGTTCGGCCACCGCACCCATATCCACACCCTGCAAAAGATTGTGGTGGTGCGGCGGGGCCTGGACGATCTGGAAACCGCCATCGACAGTCCGGACTTTCTCCGCTGTCACCGGAGCTTTCTGGTCAACATGAATCACGTGATGGGACTGGAAGGCAGCAACTTCCGCATGTCCGACAAAGCGCTGGTGCCCATCAGCATCGCCCATCAGCAGCGGGTCCGCAGCGTGTTTATCGACTGGACATACCGCAAGGCGTGGGAGATGCGATAAATTTATCATGTGTGCTGGCTGTGGCCATTTTGGCCGGCCTGCTGATTTGGACCGGATGCGGCCTGCGTCGTCCGCGGAGCGCCCTGTGCCAGGAGCGGGAGGAGAGCCGCCGCCTGCGGGAGCTGGTCCAGGCGGGCGCACAGGAGGCAGGGACGGAGCTGGAGCAGATGTGCCATCTCCCCGCCGTCCCCAATTTCATAGCATACAAACTGAGGGTGGAGCACTCCTTTGGAGTGTCTCCACCCTCAGTTTATCGAAAACCCTGTGCAGAATAAAATCCGCCCGAGGCCGGGCGGGGGAGCTCGAGGGGGCAGCCGCCCGCCTCGAATGGGATCAAATGCCTCGGAAGCCTTGCTGTGCAAGGATTCCGGCAAGCGAAGCGCGGACTTTTCCGCCGCACAGCGGTGGGAAAGTATCGGCATTTTTTCAGGCTGTCGGAAAAGTTCTTGGACTTTTTTGACAGCCTGAGGGTGGAGCACTCCTTTGGAGTGTCTCCACCCTGTTGTTCCCAGAACCTATGCCGGTCTTACTTCCAGAACTGCCACCGCTTCTTCTGTCCTCTTTTCTCAATCATCTTGTCGTATTTGGGATTGGCGTCCCTCTCCGGCTCATTGTTCCCGGCCATCAGATTCATGTAGGTCACATCCATCCGCCCGAGATCCCCATGGCCTTCCCCTTTGGGCCGGGGACTGACACGTTCTGGCTGAACTGCACCGGATCAATGCCAAGCTGCCGGAGCGCCCGTTCTGAATATCGAAATTGGATGGGAGCTGTTTTGCCATCGCTTTCCGCATGTCGCCCAGAGTATTCACCCGCCCCACCAGCTCGTTGTTTGCCAGATAATGCTGGCGGACGCTGGCCTTGTCGGTCCCCAGCGTATCCGCATCCAGAACCAAGCCTTCGCTGTTGGGCATATTTCCAATTTTCAAACAAGGATTAGGCGGGGTAGCTTTGCCGCATTTGTTTCAGCTTGGCCAGCAGGGCCGCATTTTCCCTTCCGGCCAGCATCTGGTCCAGAAGGGCGTTCATGGAGGCCGTGTCCATCCGCTTCCCGGAAATCTGCTCCAGCAGTGCGTTGTAGGCGGCCTCATTCGAGTCCCGCAGGCCTTTGAAATGGGTGCTGAACGCCGTCAATGTGGCGACCATCTCCTTGTTGCTCAGGCCGCTGAGATCCACCGTCCGTCCGCCGTATTTGTTGCCCTGGATGTCCACCTTGAGGCCGCCGGTGCTGGAGCCCTCTTCGGCCTGGGCGGCTGCGTTGTGCATGTGCCCGGTCTGGTTCATGCGATAGGGGGAATCCGACTCCAGTCCCACCAGCAGGCCGCCCTTATGCGAGGCCGTCCCCATTTTCCGGCCGATGTACATATGGCCGCTCCGGCCGTCCGCGTTGATCATCTGGCCCTGGCCGCCCTCACCGGCGGTTCCCAGGTTGCCCACTCCGCCAATTCCCATGTCCATGCCGAAGTGCTGATAGCTGGAGTCTGTTTTCGACGACAGCGCAGCGCCGATGCCGCCCTGTTCCTTGTAGCCGGCCATCCCTTTCCCCACCTTGGGAGTTTTCATGTGGTGGGTTCCGGCGGCGCGTACATGGACGCCGGCGCCGGCGCCGCCCTGGGCGCCGAATACTGCGTCAAAGACCGCGTCGGTTCCGGTCCCGCCCGCCGCCTTGGCGTCCTCTCCGGCAAAGACAAATCCGGTGCGCCCGCCGTGGGAGAAGGCGTTGGCCATGGTCTGGTCCCAGGCCCGGTTCGTCTTAGCGTCTTTGGAGCCGTCGGTCCGCTGGAAATTTCCAAGCTGCATCATGAACATCAGCCGCAGCAGGGCGTCGCCGGAATTCTGCGCCCGGGCAATGTCCGAATCGGCCAGCTGCTGTGCCTCTCCGACGGAGCGGGTATTGCGCTGTTTCACATTGGCCAGCGCCTGCTCCCGGGCCACCACCGCCCCCAGCAGAGTGCCGTCGCCCTCGCTGCCCAGAAAGGTCTTGCCGCTTCTGCTCCGCTCGTACTCCCTGGCCAGGCGCTTCTGATCGTCCATGTCCTGATAATGCTGGATCAGCTGCGCCCTCTGAACGGGGGACACCTTTTTCATGGTGTCTACCATCATCCGCTGATCCATGGCCTCCCCGGCCTCACGGATCTGCTGGCGCTGCCCGGCCAGGAGGGATTCATCCCTGGCCAGCTGGCTCATGGCCTTTCGGGTGACTGGATTCAGCATCTCCTTTGTATCGGCCTGCCGCATCTGCCGCAGGCTGGGCAGGTAACGGGTGCGGATCTCCTCTTTTTTGTCGTCCACCATCGCCTGTGCGTCCTCTTTGCGCAGGAGGGCAAACTGGCTGTAGTCCCCCTGCTGCGCTTTCGCCAGCGCTTGATCCCGCTGATCCTCGCTGGGCTTGAGCAGGCCAGCTTTCCCGCCCACGAACTCCCGGATTCCGGTTCCGGCCTTGAGGGCGGTGAGAGCTAGGTTTACCATGCCCTGTGCGTAGCTGCTTCCGGCGGCCTTTGCCGCCCGCGCAGCACCGCTCCCGACCGTCCGGGCTCCTTGGGCGATACTGCTTCCGACGGCCCTCGCGCCTTGAGCGATGCCGCTCCCGGCGGCCTTTGCCACCCGCGCAATGCCGCTCCCAACTGTCTTCGCTCCCTGAACAATACCGTTCCCGGCGGCCTTCGCCACCCGCGCAATGCCGCCCCCGACTGTCTTCGCGCTCTGAACGATGCCGCTCCCAACTGTCTTCGCCGCCTGTGCGACGCTGTGGCCAAACGCCTTCAGGCGCTTCGGCAGCATCTGCACCTGCCCCGCGGGTGCGGAGACGGTGGGCGCACTGCTCTCCACCTGCCCCTGCTGGACGGTGTGGACCAGCTCGTGGGCGGCCACGGCGGGATCGAAGCCCCCCTGGCCGAAGTAGATGTCCCGCCCTGTGGCGTAGGCCCGGGCCCCCATGTCCTCAGCGGTGTGGAAGGCGCCGGAATCCGTGTGGAAGCGGACGCCGGAGAAGTCCGCGCCCAGCCGCTCGCCCATCCTGGTCTTGACCTCCTCCGGAGTGCGGGCCCCCTGGGCGGCGGAGGCAAGCCGGTCGGCCTCCCGCTCCGCCTCGGGGATCTGGTGGTCCAGAAAATGCTGCCGCATCCGCTCCTGCATCAGTTCCTCCAGCCGGGAGCCCATGCCGAACGCCTGGGCGTCCGCCCCCAGTCCCGGAGCCGCCTGCCGCCCCTGGGCGGCAGGGGCGGCCGCCTGTGTATGGTCCTGCGCCGTCCTGCGGCGCGCAGTGTAAACCTGAGACATCTGTATTCCTCCTGCCTGATTTGTGAGGGGTGAATTCTGTGTCTTTGGAACGCCTGTCAAAAGAGAAAGAAGGGGTGCAAATGCTGTTTTTTATTTATTATATCATGCCGCCGTCCCTTCGAACCTGCCGTATATCCCCGTTGGGCAATGTCGGAGCCTTGATTTCCCAAAGGCACGGACGCTCTGGGGAGATTCGGCCGGGAGAGCCGAAGTCCGGGGCGCAGAAGCTGGCCGGACACGATATCATGGCCCTGGAACGGTTTGACCCGGATACCCGGCACATGATCGTCTTTGACGTCCTCTCCCATGAGTCCCCTATGGGGTGGAAGGGAGAAAAAATGCGTCTGTTCCTGACCGAAGCCGGTTATGGAAAAGCCCTGGAAAACCAGGAGAAGGGATTTATCAAGATCAGGAACCATGCGAAGGTGCGCGGGGGCGATCTGCTCTATGACCGGCGCGACCGTGAGCTGTAGGGCTTAAAAAATGTATCAAAAGGGGTGGAAAATCCCCTGTTTTTCCTTCTGTGGGCGGCGGTATGAAAGCCGCCCATATTCTTTCCCCTGATGAACAGGGCGGCAGATTACAGAGGGCATTTTCCACGAAAATCAATAGGCTGCAGGTTTCTCGGAGTCCGTTGCCGGACTTCGTTGCTGCTCCCTTTGTCTGGCTTTTCTGATCTATGGAGGTAGCCTATGGAGAAAGCCCAAAAGCAAGAAAACAAGCAGCGCAAAAAAGTAAAGTTTATCGTGATACGGGAGTTTTCAGGTGATAAAACCATGCAGGAAGCCTTTGAACAAGTAATCGAGCGTCAGACCTGTGAACAGTTTGAAAAATGGCTGGAAAATCACGAACCCGAACAGAAAGCGGCTTAAAGACTGTTTGAGTTTATAACAGGGGCATGGTATAATATGTATATCGTGTCCCTGTTCATAGAAGGAGATTGCTATGAGCAGGAAAAAACAAGTCAATCAGAAAATCACAGCCCTCTATTGCCGTATTTCTCTGGACGATGGCGGCGATAACGAGAGTATGAGTATCAGCAATCAGAAACTTATGCTCAAGGAATTTGCCGAGAAAAACGGGTTGTTCCAGTATGAGTATTATGTGGACGATGGTTACACAGGCCGTAATTTCAATCGTCCGGCTTTTCAGCGGATGATTGCCGATATTGAGGCTGGCAAAATTGGCTGTGTCATTACCAAAGACCTGTCCAGACTGGGAAGAAATTATATCGAAGCTGGAAGCTATATTGAAATCTTCTTCCCCAAACACAATGTCCGTTATATCGCCATTACCGATGGTGTGGACAGTTTGACCCGTCAGGAAATGGACATCACGCCGTTCAAGAATATCCTGAATGATATGTATAGCCGGGATATTTCCAAGAAAGTGCTGGCGGGGCGTATGACCCGTTCCCGACAAGGAAAGTTCTGTGGCGGACAGCCTCCCCTGGGGCTGATGCGTGACCCGGAGGATCGGGGGCATTTGATCCTTGACCCGGAGACTGCGCCGGTGATTCGC
>CASFKT010000032.1 GCA_949295195.1 uncultured bacterium
CCCACGGCGCGGATCAGGCAGGTGATGGGCAGCTTGCGGTTCTTGTCGATGCGCACATAGAACACGTTGGACAGGTCGGTCTCATACTCCAGCCAGGCGCCCCGGTAGGGGATGACGGTGGTGCCGTAGGTGTGGTTGTCCGCCTTGTCCGCCGTGTCGGTGAAGTACATGCCGGGGGAGCGGGTGATCTGGGAGACGATGACGCGCTCGGCGCCGTTGATGACAAAGGTGCCGGAGTTGGTCATGATGGGGAAGTCGCCCATGAAGATCTCCTGCTCCTTGATCTCCTCAGTCTCCTTGTTGCGCAGGCGGACCTTCACCTTGATGGGGGCGGCGTAGGTGGCGTCCCGGGCCTTGCACTCCTCCACGTCGTACTTGGGCTTCTCGTCCATGGAGTAGTCGATGAAGCTCAGCTCCAGGTTGCCGGCGTAGTCGGTGATGGCCTCCACATCCCGGAACACCTCCCGCAATCCGGTGTCCAGGAACCACTGGTAGGAGTTCTTCTGGACCTCCAGCAGGTTGGGCATGTCCAGGATCTCCTGGTACCGGGCAAAGCTCTTGCGCTTTGTCTTGCCATACATTACGTCCTTTACGACCATGCTAAAAAATCAACTCGCTTTCTTCTGCACTGAACGGGTGGATCTCCAGTTTTTCCGGTCCGTTCGCCGGGAAAACTGCCCTTCGCTTTGTATAAAACCTACAATTCCGGGGGGAGGGCCGCTTTCCGAACGCCCGGACGCGTTGATAAGTTTCCCTGCATGTGCCTTGCCTTTTCCCGAAACCTGTGTTACACTGGCTCCAGTTTAAAAGGGGAAGTGGCCCTTTCACGCAGGGACATAAAAGCATTTTATTGTACCATGTCTGGCAATTTTTTGTCAAGCCCTCTCCCCTATTTTTCAGAATATTTTTTTGTAACTGCCCGCGGTCCTTCCACTGGACCGCGGTTTTTTCCTGTCCTGGAGCTCCGGCGGCCCGCATCCCCCATCTTTTTTGTCATTCCCGAACAAAAAAACAGGTCTGTCTCTTGACTTTTCTGTCACTGTGCGCTACAATAAACCCATAAATATCGATATTCGATATTTTGGCCGGCGGCTCCCCAGCGCTCGCCCGCCGAGCCCCAACTTCAAAAGGAGGATGTACCGCTATGAAAAAGATCTTACGCCCCATCCTGTGCGGCGGCGTGCTGGCCGCCCTGCTGTGCACCCCGTCTCTGGCGGCGGAGCAGGGGGACTTCTCCCTGCTGGTGAACGGAGAACCGGTGACCTTCACCGACGCCGCCCCGGTGCTGAAAGACGGCCGCTCCTTCCTGCCTATGGCGGCCACCTTTGAGGCTCTGGGTTTCCCCGCGGAGGACATGACCTGGGACAGCGCCACCCAAACTGCCTCCGCCTCTAAGGATGGAACCACCATCTCCCTGACCATCGGCAAGAAGGCCATCCAGGTGACCCAGGCCGGTGCGGCGGCCGGAGTCTCTATCGAAACGGATACGGCCCCTTATATTGACGCCGCCACCAGCCGCACCTACATCCCTGTGGGCCTGGTGGCCGACGCCCTGGGCTACCGGGTGGCCTGGGATACGCCCGGAAGTATTCCCAGGGCAATTATCAGGTGGAGGGCTCTTATCTGCTCACCTCCGCCCCTGGTGAGATGGAGTCCGGTGCAGAAATCATTAACACAATAGGCGGAGACTACAACCTAATCTCCAGCCAGACCGCCATGCAGTTCGCCATGGACATGAGCATCGGCGGCACCATCATGGGCGCCCCCATCTCCCCTATCGACATGAATCTGGACATGCGGGCCGACCTGGACACCGGCTTGCTCTATCTGTATTTCCAGTCCGAGGACCTGGAACAGCTGATGAACAACAATGTTCAGGTCAACGGGGAGACCATAGAATTTCAGATTCCCGACCAGTGGTACAGCCTGGACATGAAGGCTGTGTACGACGAGGCCTATGGCCCCGGCTTCTATGAGGAGCTGATCTCCCTGAGCGCCGCCAGCCAGGAGGCTGCCTTCGCCCAGACCCTGGAGGAGCTTTTGAAGAGCGACACCCTGATCCTCACCAGCACCGCCACCACCTCCGATTACCTGGAGGCCCTCAACCAGCTGCTGGGGGACAGCCACTTCCAGAAGTCCGGCTCCACCTACACCAGCACCCTGGAGCAGGACGGCGTCACCCTCCTCTTCCATCTGTACACCAGCGGCGGACAGGTGAACGGCTATGGCATGGAGATGACCACCGCCGACCCCGAGGCCCAGATGACCATGACCATAGAGATGAAGGGGGAGGACATGAGCCTCCTCTTCCAGATGGACGGCATGACCATGGAGATGGACGGTACCTATCGTCCCTCCAGCGCCGCCCCCGAAACCGAGCCCCCCGCCGGCGCCACTGTGGTGGACCTGTGGGAGCTGCTCACCACTCCCGTCAGCGAACTCTGAGCCCTTCGCTCCACAGCCGATCAAGCTTCACAGAGTGGGTCCCGCCAGACGGCGGGGCCCCTTTTTGCGCAAAGCGCAAAATTAACTTGAAAACTCCTGCCTTTTCCTTGCATTTTCCCGAAAAAGGGAATATGATGATCTTATGAAACCCGGGTCTCTCACGGGTTATGGGAGCAATCTAGACCGCACCGGGCCCGGCCGTCCGCACCATCCAGCTAATTTGATAAGGAGGAATCCACATGAAGCAATTTCTGCGCCCCATTCTGTGCGGCGGCGTGCTGGCCGCCCTGCTGTGCACCCCGTCCCTGGCCGCCGACGAGGGGGACTTCTCCCTGCTGGTCAACGGGGAGCCGGTCACCTTTTCCGACGCGGCCCCGGTGCTGAAGGACGGCCGCCCCTTCCTGCCCATGGCGGCCACCTTTGAGGCACTGGGCTTCCCCGCCGACCAGATCCTTTGGTCTCCTTCGGCTCGGACGGTCACCGCCGTCAAGTCCGACGTGACCTATATCAATTTCCAGGGGGAGCAGGCCCAGGGGGACTTGACGGTCCATCTGGCCATCGGCTCCAACACCTTCTCCGTCCAGTATGAGGGAGACACCACCGCCGGTCCCCACGGTGACACTGTCCAGGTGGTGAATGACTATACCGCCGACGCGGCTCCCTACATCGACGCCGCCACCAGCCGCACCTACATCCCCGTGGGTCTGGTGGCCGACGCCCTGGGCTACCGGGTGGCCTGGGACGGGGAGACCTCCACCGTCATCATCGACGACGTGGAGGCCATTCTGGCGGAAAACACCGAGACATACGAGCTCATGGACCAGTATATGGACTACGCCGACCAGTACAGCCAGGGCGCCTACCGGGTAGACGGCTCTCTGACCCTGGCCATGTCGGATACTTTGGACACCGTGGATGTGAGCGGGGACTACAACATGATCACCAGCCAGACCGCCCTCCAGTTTGACGCCGACCTGGCCATCAACGCGGATGTGAGCGACCTGGAGTTCGTCCTGCCCAACCTGGACGTCGCCCTGCGCTATGATCTGGAGGCCGGCACCTTCTACTTCCAGTCCCAGGCTATCTCCGCCTCGGACACTTGGTACAGCCTGAACATGAAGGAGCTGTATGACGCCATATACGGCCCCGGCTTTTATGAGGAGCTCATCGCCCTGAACACCGCCAGCGCCGCCGAGGACATGACCTTCGCCCAGGCCCTGGAGGAAATTCTGAAAAGCGACGCCCTCCCCCTCACCAGCGAATTCACCACCAAGGACTACCTGGACCTCTTTAACTACATCCTGGCCGACAGCGCCTTTGAGCGCTCCGGCTCCACCTACACCAGCACCCCCGTCGACCTGAGCGAGGACGGCGCCAACATCCTGGTCTCCTTCCAGCTCTACACCAGCGGCGGACAGGTGAACGGCTACGGCCTGGAGATGACCATTGCCGACACGGAGGGGACCGCCCTGACCATGACCTCTGAGATGCAGGGCAGCAAAATGGAGATGCTCATGGACTTCCAGATGCCCGGGGATCTCTCCATGACCATGGAGATGGACGGCGCCTATCAGCCCACCAGCACCGCCCCCGCCACCGAGCCCCCCGCCGGGGCCACCGTGGTGGACCTGATGGACACCTTCACCGGCAACATTGACCTCGCTCCGGAACTTGAACCCGCATGATCCTCCTACGGCCAAAATGATTTGGGCCCCGCCGTTTCGGCGGGGCCCTTGCTGTTTATTGCGCAGTTGATTGGGCGACGGCCTGTCTGGCCTTCTTCTTCCGCTTGGCGGCCATGTACCGGTCCTCCTCACTGAAAATGCAGCCGCAGTATTTCTGCATGTAAAACCCGTGCTCCCGGGCAAACTCCTGCCCGGCCTGGAACAGGGGGCGGAAGTCCCGGTACAGAAACTCCACCCCGTATTTCTCCCCCATGGCCTGGGCCGTGGTCCGAATGGCCTCGTGGTTCTGGTAGGGGGAGATGAGCAGGGAGGTGGTAAAGGAGTCATAGCCGTTTTCGGCGGCGTACCGGGCGGTCTCCTCCATCCGCACCCGGTAGCAGTAGGCGCACCGGCCGTCGATGTTGTCCGCCACGTTGGTAATAAAGGTACGCAGGTCATAGGAGCCGCCGATGATCAGCTTCATCCCGATCTCCTTGGAGTACTCCTCCAGGGTGTGCTTCCGGGCCTGATACTCGGTGTAGGGGTGGATGTTGGGGTTGAACCAGAACCCGGCGACGGAGAGCCCCTCCGACCGCAGCAGGTCGATGGGACGATTGGCGCAGGGGGCGCAGCAGATGTGCATCAAGGTATTCATAGGCAAGTGTTTCACTCCAGCTCTAATATGGTGACATGGAGCCCCTTCCGCAGGGCGTAGGCCAGGGTCTGGGCGGTCCCGCCCTTGGGCTCGCCGTCGTAGACGGCCAGCAGCCGGGCGGACCGGTCCACCATGTACCGGTTCCGGCGCATCATGCAGAAGCGGTCGTACCGGTGCTGGACCAGCGTCTCATAGTCACACCGGTCCAGGATGGACTGGTACCGCGCCCGCTCCTCCTCCGGCCAGCGATCTGCCTGGCTCTCACAGGGGCGTGCGCACTCCAAAAGCACATCGGGGCGGCGCTCCTTCAGCGCCAGCACCGCCTCGGCAAAGTACAGGTCGGCCCCCCGGGCCATGCCGGAGATGAAGTGCCGGACCCCGGCGTCGTACTCCTCCTCCAGGGCGGCGGCAATCCGTCCTTTCAGGGCCCGGCAGCGGGGGTCCTCCTCCCGGTTGCCCCAGGGCAGCTTGCTGGGCCGGTGCCCGGTAAAACAGCAGGTATCCCTCTCCCCCACACCGGAGCCCTCCTCTCCCATCAAGTACCGCCATTGTAGCCCAAAACGCCGGAGAAGTCAACGGAAATCGAAAGTTTGTTCCATTCCCGTCACCCGCCTTGAAAATAGGGGGTTGCATTTTCCCGGAAAATGCGTATAATGAGATATGGACAACTGAATGAACAGTCTTCAGGGCGGGGTGAAATTCCCCACTGGCGGTATAGTCCGCGACCGGACGCAGTTTCAGAAATTGGCATTGCGTCCGCTGACCCGGTGAAACTCCGGGACCAACGGTTACAGTCCGGATGGAAGAAGATGTGTGTCAAAACAATAGCCGTGCGCCTTGGCGCACGGAAAGCGCACCTCCTTTGTTGTTTTTGCACCTGGAAGACTCGAGCTTTCAGGGGTACCAAAAACAAAAAGGAGTGTTTTTTATGCCATCCATGAACAACCCCACCCTGCGCGACAAGCGGGAGGGAGGCACCCAGACCTCGGTTCCCTCCTCTCCCACCTTAGAGCCCGTGACCTCTGGCGCCCCCGCATCTCTGACCCATCCGGCCGCCCGGAGCCGGATGGATACCCGCACCATGGTATCCATCGCCATGCTCACCGGCATCGCCTACATCGTGATGCTCCTGTCCAAGAACATGCCCAGCGTATACGGCTTTCTGGACTTTGACTTCAAGGACGTGATCATCTGCATCGGCGGCTTCACCTTCGGCCCCTTTGCCGCCGCCATCATTTCCATCCTGGTGGCCTTCATTGAGATGATCACCATCAGCACCACCGGCCCCTGGGGCTTCCTGATGAACGTGTTGGCCACCTGCTCCTTCTCCTGCACCGCCTGCTTCATCTATAAGAAGATGCACTCCAAGAAGGGGGCCGTGATCGGTCTGGCCTGCGGCGTGGTGTGCCTGGTTATCGTGATGCTTCTGTGGAACTACCTGGTCACCCCCATCTATCAGGGAATGCCCCGTCAGGCTATTGCCGACCTGCTGCTGCCGGTGTTTCTCCCCTTCAACCTGGCCAAGGGCGGCATGAACATGGCGGCCACCCTGCTGCTCTATCCCCCGGTGGTGGGCGCTCTGCGCCGCTCCGGCGTGGTCCCCCCCTCTCAGAGCAGTCAGGGAAAGAAGTTCAGCGCCGGCTTTGCGCTGTTCGCTCTGGCCCTGCTGGCCACCTTCGTGCTGTTTGCCCTGGTGCTGGCCGGAGTCATTTAATCTGATCTCATCAAAACGGCGCGGTCTAATGACCGCGCCGTTTTTGTGTTTCTAAAACTGGTTGATCTCAGAGGCGGGCAGGGGCAGAATGGGGGAGCTCGAGGGGGCGGCAGCCCGCCTCGAATGGAATCAAATGCCACGGAAGCCTTGCACAGCAAGGCTTCCGGAAAGCGAAACGAGGACTTTTGCGCCGCTGTGCGGCGTAAAAGTAACGGCATTTTTGCACATATTGACGTCTGAGCGGGTTATTCTTTCAGGCTGCTGCCCAGGATGGGGGCGGCGTCGCTCCCCTGGTGCTCCCGGGCGTACCGGCCGGGGGAGGTGCCGGTGAGGTGGCCGAAGGTGCGGATAAAGTGGGAGTTGTCGGAGAAGCCGGACAGCTCCCCCGCCTGCTGGACGCTGACGCCCTCCTTCAGCAGCTGGCGGGCCTTGAGCACCCGGCTGTAGATGATATACTCCATCACGGAGAAGCCGGTGGCGGATTTGAAGATCCGGCACAGGTAGTGCTTGCTGAGATAGAACTGTCCGGCGATCAGATCCAGAGTGAGGGGCTCAGACAGGTGGTCGCGGATGTAGTCCAGGATGGGTGAGACCCGGAGGAAGTCCTTGCTGCGGACGGCGTCCCCGGCGGAGGCGGCGTCCAGAATGGGAGCCACCTGGAGGAGCAGGTCCAGCAGGGCGATGGCCTGGTGGATGTCGCTGCCGAAGGAGCCGTCGTTCTTATTGCGTTCCAGGGCCTGGAAGCGCTCAATGAGGGAGATCATCTGGTCGTTGGTCATGTCCGCCCGGAGAAAGGCGGACTGGGCCATCCGGCTGAAGTCGGTTTGAGGGGTGGACAGGGCGGACAGGGCCTTCCGGCTGATGTGGAGCACATAGCGGGCGTGAAAGCCGGTGGCGATGGTGCGGTGGAGAGTGTTTTCCCCGATGAGGTAGAGGGTGCCCCGGCGTAGGGGATAGACCTGGTCGTTGACAAAAATGTTGCCGGGACTGGTGAGGGGAAGGAAAAATTCACAGTAGTCGTGGAAGTGCAGCCGGCTCATGCTCCAGTTGTCGTTGTGGTTCAGCTGCAGGTGAAAATCGATTTGGGTCATACCCGGTGGCCTCCGATGGGTAAATTGTACAATTCAGGCAAAAAAGCTGGAAAAGACTTGCTCTGATTTGTCAGCTGTGATATTATAGCACAGGAAGCGAAGATATGCAAACTTTTTGCCAAGTTCCCCAAAGACCGCTTGCATATCTTGTGCTACACTAAACCCTGATGAACCGCGCGTATCACTCAGGACCGCGGGGCGGTCCGCAGAAACCAACACCGTACATCAAAAACTATAAGTGTAATGGGGGTTTTATCTATGAACAAAGTATACACCTTGCACGACGCGGTCGCGAAATTCGTCGAGGACGGAGACTGCATCTCCTTCGGCGGCTTCACGACCAACCGGAAGCCCTACGCCGTGGTGGGCGAGATCCTGCGCCAGGGCCAGAAGGACTTCACCGTCTGGGCCGGTCCTGCCGGCGGCGACTGGGACATGCTCATCGGCGAGGGCCGGGTCAAGGCGTACATCAACTGCTACACCGCCAACTCCGGCTACACCAACGTGTCCCGCCGCTTCCGCGCCGCCATCGAGAAGGGCGAGCTGACCTATGAGGACTACTCCCAGGACGTGCTCATGCTTCAGCTGCACGCCGCCTCCCTGGGTCTGCCCTTCCTGCCTGTGCGCCTGATGCAGGGCTCCGGCCTGGTGAAGTACTGGGGCATCAGCGAGGAGCAGCGCAAGGCTCTGGACAAGGTGGACGACCTGAAGTGCGTGGAGATCGAGAACCCCTTTGAGCCCGGCCAGAAGGTCATCGCCGTCCCCGTGCCCAAGCTGGACACCGCCGTCATCCACGTGCAGAAGGCCTCTCCCGACGGCACCTGCATCATCGAGGGCGACGAGTTCCATGACGTGGACATCGCCGTGGCCGCCCGCAAGGTCATCGTCACCTGCGAGGAGCTGGTGAGCGACGAGTACATCCGCCGCGACCCCACCCTGACCAAGGTGTTCGGCGAGTGCGTCAACGCCGTGGTCCACTGCCCCTACGGCGCCTGGCCCTCTCAGTGCTACAACTACTACGACAACGACTCCCACGCCCTGAAGGAGTACGACAAGGCCTCCAAGTATCAGGACGCCGAGGATGCCAAGGCTCAGCTGGAGAAGGCCGCGGTCAAGGCCGAGAAGGCTGCCGCCGCCAAGCCCGAGGACGCCAAGCTGGCCGACGCCGCCGCCAAGGCCCGCAAGGCCGCCGAGGACGCCAAGGCCGGCACCGCCATCCCCGAGACCTTCAAGGACTATCTGGACAAGTGGGTCTACAGCGTGAAGGACAACGACGAGCTGCTGGATAAGATCGGCGGTTCCCGCCTGATGCGGCTGAAGAACGAGCCCCACCTGGGTTATTCCACCAGACACTAAGAGTTGGGAGGTACATTACAATGTCTGATTACACCAAGTACACCAAACAGGAAATGCAGGCTTACGCCATTGCCAAGAACATCAAGGAGAATCAGATCGTCATCGTGGGCACCGGCCTTCCCCTGATCGGCGCCTCCCTGGCCAAGCGGGCCGTGTGCCCCTCCTGCCACCCCATCGTGGAGAGCGGCCTGATGGACTGCTCCCCCGTGGAGGTGCCCCGCTCCGTGGGCGACAACCGCTTCATGGCCCACTGCGCCGTGCAGTGGCCCAACGTGCGCTTCGTGGGCTTTGAGGCCAACGAGTGGCTGCACAACGAGGACCGCCTGGTGGCCTTCATCGGCGGCGCTCAGATCGACCCCTACGGCAACGTGAACTCCACCTGCATCTACGGCAAGGGCGACTATGTGAAGCCCCAGACCCGATTCACCGGCTCCGGCGGCGCCAACGGCATCGCCACCTACTGCAACACCATCATCATGATGCAGCACCAGAAGCGCCGCTTCATGGAGAAGATCGACTACATCACCTCCTGCGGCTGGATGGACGGCCCCGGCGGCCGTGAGCGCGCCGGCCTGCCCGGCAACCGCGGCCCCCAGATGGTGGTTACCGACCTGGGCATCATGAAGTTCGACGAGGAGACCAAGCGGATGTACCTGGCTTACTACTATCCGTTCTCCTCCCCCGAGATGGTCCAGGAGAACACCGGCTTCGAGGTGGACGTGTCCCGCGCCGAGCTGATGGAGGGCCCCGGTCCCGACATCATCAAGCTGATCCGCGAGGAGATCGACCCCGGCCAGGCCTTCATCAAGGTGCCGAAGGAGTAATTGACAGTCTCTTTTGACTTACTACTTTGAATTAGGAGGAAACGACATTGGGTAACTATTCTATGCCCCGCTACTTCCAGAACATGCCCACCGTGGGCAAGGCCGTCCGTGCCAACCCCGAGAACGTGGCGGAACTCAAGGCCATTGAGGAGGACATCCACGCCCAGATCGTGAAGGGCCTGGAGAACGGCAAGGCCGACGAGGCCATGAACGCCCGCGGCCAGCTCACCGCCATGCAGCGGGTCACCCTGCTGGTGGACCCCGGCACCTGGTGCCCCCTGAACAGCCTGTATAACCCCAACAAGAACAAGACCGGCACCACCTCCATCATCAAGGGCCTGGGCCGCGTCAACGGCAAGTGGTGCGTCATCATCGCTTCCGACAACAAGAAGCACGCCGGCACCTGGGTGCCCGGCCAGGCCGACAACCTGCTCCGGGGCAGCGACACCGCCAAGCGGCTGCGCATCCCCCTGATCTACCTGCTGGAGTGCGCCGGCGTGGAGCTGGATCAGCAGGAGCTGGTGTACCCCAACCGCCGGGGCGGCGGCACCCCCTTCTACCGCAACTCCGAGCTCAACCAGATGGGCATCCCCGTCATCGTGGGCATCCACGGCACCAACCCCGCCGGCGGCGGCTACCACTCCATCAGCCCCACCGTGCTGATCGCCCATGAGAAGGCCAACATGGCCGTGGGCGGCGCCGGCATCGTGGGCGGCATGAACCCCAAGCCCCATGTGGATATGGAGACCGCTCTGGCCCAGATCGAGGCCACCAAGGGTCTGCGGGCCGATCCTCCCGGATCTGTGTCCATCCACTACGGCGTCACCGGCTTCTTCCGCGAGGTCTATCAGACCCAGGAGGGCGTCATCGAGGGCATCAAGAAGTATGTGGACATGCTGCCCAGCTATGACCTGGAGTTCTTCCGCGTAGACACCCCCCAGTCTCCCCTCATGTCCGATGTGGAGCTGTATGACCTGGTGCTGAACAACAAGAACCGCCCCTACGACATGTACTCCGTCCTGGGCCGCCTGTTCGACGGCAGCCAGTTCATGGAGTACAAGAAGGGCTACGGCCCCGAGATGATCACCGGCCTGGCCAAGGTGGACGGCCTTCTGGTGGGCGTGGTGGCCAACCAGCAGGGCGTGTTCCCCAACTACCCCGAGTATAAGATGGAGAAGTACGGCCAGGCTATGGGCGCCGGCGGCAAGCTGTACCGCCAGGGCCTGATCAAGATGAACGAGTTCGTTACCCTGTGTGCCCGTGACCGCATCCCCATGGTGTGGATTCAGGACACCACCGGCATCGACGTGGGCGACGACGCCGAGGTCGCCGAGCTGCTGGGTCTGGGCCAGTCCCTGATCTACTCCATCCAGAACAGCAACCTGCCCATG
>CASFKT010000033.1 GCA_949295195.1 uncultured bacterium
TGCCGTCATCGGCCCCGCCACCGGAGCCGCCCTGCGCCGCCACGGGATCTCCGCCGACCTGTGCCCGGAGGTCCACACCACCCAGGGGCTGGCGGACGCCCTGCTGGAGCGGGTCTCCCCCGGCGAGCCGGTACGGCTGTTCCGCTCCCAGCTGGGCTCCCAGGAGCTGTACCGCCGCCTGGCGGAGCGCTTCCCGGTGGAGGACGTCCCCCTCTATGCCCTCCGGCCCGACAACACGGACCCGGCCGCCCTCCAGGCCCGGCTGGAGGAGGCGGACTACCTCCTCCTCTCCAGCGCCAGCGGGGTGGATTTTCTGCTGGATACCGGGGCGGCACTCCCCCCCTCCCTCACCTGCGTGTGTATCGGACCGGTGACCGCCAAGGCACTGGCCGCCCGGAGCGTCACTCCCTTCCTTACTGCCTCCGGCATCTCCGTGGAAAGCGTGGTTCAGACTCTGGCGGACCACACCGGACAGTTTGGGAGGACATAAACGCCAGCCTCACCCAGCAAACGAGTTTTATACAAAATAAGAGGTGCCTCGTATTTTCTATACGAGGCACCTCTTATTGTTCTTACAGGCACTCCATCAGGATTTCATAGACCTCATCGTGGGTGAGCTGCCGGGGGCCGTTGGCCAGCAGGTTGGTGCTGTCCGCCACCTGCCGCAGCAGCTCCGGTGTGATCTCCGCCTTGGAGCGGAGCTGGGTCAGCTTGGTTGGCAGGCCGCACTCCTGGATGAATGCGCTCAGAGCGTCCACCGCCGCCTCAGCGCCGTCCACCCAAAAGACTGCCCGGCCCAGCCGGGCAAACTTCTCCGGCGCGTCCTTCACGATGTGCCGGTAGTAGGCGGGATGGAGCACCGCCAGTCCCTGACCGTGGTTGCAGTCGGTGTAGGCCCCCAGCTGGTGCTCCATCTGGTGGGCCTCAAAGTCGGTGACCCGGCCCACCTTCAGGATGCCGTTCTCCGCCATGGCGGAGGTCCACATCAGGTTGCTGCGGGCGGTGTAGTCGTTGATATCCTGGAGCAGCGCGCGCATGTTGATAACAGTGCTGCGCATAACGGCCAGGGCCACCTCGTCGGACACGTTGTCCCGGTCGGAGCGGCCGAAGTAGGTCTCCATGGCGTGGCTCAGGGTGTCAAAGGCGCCGGAGAGCACCTGCATCCGGGGCAGGGACATGGTGTACTCCGGGTCCAGGACGGCAAACCGGGGGGCGGCGGCAAACATGCCGCCCTTGATTTTGGCCTCCTCGTTGGTGATGACCGCCCCGCCGTTCATCTCCGCCCCGGTGCCCGAGGCGGTGACCACCGCCCCCAGGGGGATGGGGACCCCGGCTGGCGCCTTGTGCTGGACCATCTCCAGGTCCCACAGGTCCTCGCCGGTGACCGCCTGGGCGCACACGATCTTGCAGCAGTCGATGACGGAGCCGCCGCCCACCGCCAGCACCAGGTCGGCCTTGCAGTCCCGGGCCAGTTGGGCCCCCTCCTGTACCTTGGCCCAGGTGGGATTGGACATGATGCCGGCAAACTCGGTGACCGTCTTGCCGGCGGCCTTCAGAAGTTCCATCAGCTCCTCATAGACCCCGTTTTTCTTGATGGAGCCGCCGCCGTAGGCCAGCAGCACGCTGGGGCCATAGGCAGACAGAATTCCGGGCAGATGGGCCTTGGCCGCCCCCTTGCCGAAATAAACTTTTGTGGGATATTCGTAGACAAAGTTTTCCATGATTCAGACTTCCTTTTTGAAATTCAAGGGCAGATTCTCTCCAGTATCAGTTCAGTCCCAGGCTCTCCACCCAGGCATTCACATCCTCCTGAGAGGCGCCGGAGCGGAACCGCTGTCCCTCCAGCCAGCTGCCGGTGCCGGCCAGGTCGGCCAGGAGCTGTCCGCTCTCACCCAGGCCGGAGCTGGAGGAGGTGCAGAAGGGGACCACCGTCTTTCCGGTGAAGTCGTTGGCCTCCACGAAGCCGTCCACCGGCCAGGCGGCGATGCCCCACCAGATGGGGTAGCCGATGTACACCACGCCGTAGTCCGCCCAGTTGTCCGGAGTGTAGGCAACCAGCTCCGTATCCCGGGCCTCCGGGTTTTCATACTCCTGGACCACCCGGCTGTTTTCGTCGGTCCAGTTCAGATCGTCGTCGGTGTAGGGGGCCGCCGGGGTGATTTCAAACAGGTCGCCGCCGGTGGCCTCCGCGATGGCATTGGCCACCCGCTCCGTATTTCCGGTGGCGGAGTAGTAGACCACCAGCACATTACTCTCCTCCGCCGGGGTCTCCGGTGTCTCCGGGGTCTCGGGCGCGCCCATGGTCCGGTAGGCCCGGAGCATCACGGCCGCCTCCGCCCGGGTGGCGTTGGCCTGGGGATCAAAGCGGTTGTTCTCCCGGCCGCTGAGGATACCGCTGCTCTGGGCCCAGTCCACCGCCTGGCCGGCCCAGGAGGCGATGCTGCCCTCATCGGCGAAGGGGGTCCCGGCCTGGGCCGCCGGGCTGCCCGCGTCCCGCCAGAGGATGACGGCAATCTGCTCCCGGCTCACCGGGTCATTGGTGCCGAAGAGCCCGCCGCCGTAGCCGCTGATGATCCCCTCCTGGGTGGCCCACAGGACGGCGTCTGCGTACCAGGCGTTCGCCTGGGTGTCGGTAAAGGCGTCGCTGCCCGAGACGGCGGGGCTGCCCGCCGCCCGGTACAGGGTCTGGGCCAGCATGGCCCGGGTCATGGTGCCGCCGGGGGAAAACTGGGTGTCCGAGGTGCCGCTCATCAGGCCGTTGTCCCGGACGTACTCCACCGACTGGGCGTACCAGCTCCCGGCGTCCACGTCGGCGTAGCCGGTGTCCTCCACCGCGGCCAGGGCGTTGAGGTTCAGACTGGAAATCAGGGCCAGGGACAAAAGCGCGGCCCCCATGCGTTTGAGATTGACCATTGCTTGGTCCTCCTTACGTAACTTGAAATTGATTTTTATGGACTCCGCCCCCGGGGGGACGGGGTCCCCCTTTATACTTTCCGCACCAGGCCGGTCAGCATCTCCACCACGGCGGGGTCCCGGTGGTCAAAGAAGGAGCTCACTCCGGTGTCCAGGGCGTCGATGGCCGCCATGTCCTGGTCGGACAGGGTGAAGTCGAACACGTCAAAGTTCTGCTCCATCCGCTCCTTTTTGGTGCTCTTGGGGATGCACACGATCCCCCGCTGGAGCTGCCAGCGCAGCACCACCTGGGCCACGCTCTTACCGTACTTGGCCCCGATGGCCGTCAGAGTCTCATTGTGGAACAGGTCGTTATGACCCTCGGCAAAGGGGGTCCAGCTCTCCATCTGGACGCCCTTGGACTTCATGTAGTCCTGGGCCTTGTGCTGCTGGAAGAACACATTGCACTCCACCTGATTGACGGCGGGGGGCATCTCGTTGAACGCAATGAGGTCGGCCAGCCGGTCGGGGTAGAAGCTGCACACCCCGATGGCCCGGATCTTTCCCTCCCGGCACAGCTCGGTCATGGCCCGCCAGGCCCCGTAGTAGTCGCCCAGGGGCTGGTGGATCAGGTACAGGTCCAGGTAGTCCAGGCCCAGCCGGTCCATGGAGGCCTGGAACCCCCGCTTGGCCCCCTCATAGCTTGCATCGGAGATCCACAGCTTGGTGGTGACGAACAGCTCCTCCCGGGGGAGGCTGCACTCCCGCACTGCCTTGCCCACCGCCTCCTCGTTTCCGTAGGAGGCGGCGGTGTCGATGAGGCGGTAGCCCACGTCGATGGCGTCCCGCACCGCCCGCTCACACTGGGTCGGGTCCTTAATCTGATAGGTGCCGAAGCCCAGCTGGGGCATTTTCACGCCGTTATTTAAGGTCACATACTCCATTGCAGATACGCCTCTTTCTGAAAAATATAAGATGCCCCGCGCCCGCCCCTGAAGGGGCGGGTATCGGGAAAAGAGAGGGGAATGAAAGAAAGCGGAGTTACTTCTGCCCGTCCACGTCGGGGACAATCTCCGCGTACTTTTTCAGCATCCCGGGGGTGCTGTGGTAGTAGCGCTGCTTCTTGTCCATGGCATTGATCTCCGCCATCTCCTGGTCGGTAAGGGCAAAGTCGAACAGATCCAGATTGGCCTTGATGTGCTCCGGATTCTTGGAGCCTGGGATCACGATATTGCCGCTCTGGATGTGCCAGCGGAGGATAATCTGGGCGTTGGACTTGCCGTACTTCTTTCCCAGCTGGGTAAAGAGGGGCTCCTGGATCAGGGCCTTGTCCCCGTGGCCCAGGGGGTACCAGGCCTGGATGACGATGCCCTCGTCGGACAGGAATGCCTTCAGCTCCTTCTCCTGGGAGTAGGGGTGGACCTCGGTCTGGAGGACGGCGGGCTTCACCTCACATACGTCCAGGATCTCCTGAATCTGCTTGGGGGTGAAGTTGGACAGGCCGATGGCCTTCACCTTGCCCTCTTTGTATGCCTTCTCCATGAGCTGGTACCCGGCGATATAATTGCCGGCGGGCTGGTGGATGAGCAGCAGGTCGATGTAGTCGGTGCCCAGCCGCTCCAGGGTCTTGTCCACCGCGTCCGCCTGCTCGTAAAAGGAGGGCCACAGCTTGGTCTCCAGGAAGATGTCCTTTCGGTCCACGCCGGACTTTTTGATGGCCCGGCCCACCGCCTTCTCGTTCACATAGGCGTTGGCGGTGTCGATGAGGCGGTAGCCGCACCCCAGGGCGCTGAGGACGGAGGCCTCCGCCTCGTCGGGGGTGAGCAGGAAGGTGCCTATGCCAGCCATGGGCATCTTCACGCCGTTGTTCAAAGTCGCGTATTCCATACAAAACATCCTTTCTGAGCTTATATTTTTATTTGCTGACGACTTTCGTGCCGCCGAACACGGCGGACATGGGGATTGTCTCCAGAATATGGTCGATCTGGGCCACCTCTGCGGCGGACAGAGTGGCGTCGGCAGCTCCGGCGTTCTCCCGCATCCGCTCCACCTTCCGGCTGCCGGGGATGGGGACGATGTAGGGCTTCTTGCACAGCATCCAGGCCAGGGAGATCTGGGCGGGGGTGGCCCCCTTCTGCTCCGCCAGGTCCCGCAGCAGGCCCAGCAGCGCCCGGTTCTCCTCCGCCGCCTCCGGCGTGAACTGGGGCATGGCGCTGCGGTAGTCCAGCTTGGGGTCGAACTTGTCGTCCTTCCCATAGCGGGCGGTGAGCAGGCCGTTGGCCATGGGGGAGAAGGCCACAAAGCCCACGTTCAGCTCCTCCAGCACGGAAAAGAGCGCCTCGTGCTGCCGGGCCATCATGGAGTAGCGGTTCTGTACCGCCGTGACAGGGCACACAGCGTGGGCCCGGCGGAGGTAGTCCTCGGTTGCCTCGGAGATACCCCAGTGAGTGATCTTGCCCTCCCGGATCAGGTCCGCCATCACCTGGGCCACCGCCTCGGGCTCCACGCCGGGGTCCATGCGGTGCTGAAAGTACAGGTCGATGTGGTCGGTCTGGAGCCGCCGGAGGGAGCCCTCTACCGAGGCGCGGATGGTCTCGGGCCGGGAGTCCGGGATCAGCGGCTTGTTCACCGCCGTGCTGGTCTCGTCGAAGCGGATGCCGAACTTGGTGACGATCTGGACGCTGTTCCGGACGTCCGCCAACGCCTCCCCCACCAGTTTCTCATTCTCGTGGGGATCGGCGGCGGTGCCGTAGGTCTCGGCGGTGTCGAACATGGTGTAGCCCAGGTCATAGGCGGCCCGGATGGAACGGATCGCCTCATTTTTCTCCATGGGCGCCCCGTAGGCGTGGCTGAATCCCATGCACCCCAGGCCCACGGCGGAGACCGTCAGATCGGCGCCTAATGTACGTGTATTCATATTGAAAAGCCTCCTGTTTGTCTGCTGTCATCCTGTATTATAGGGGCGTTCCCGCCGCTGCGGAAGTTCCGATTCGTTACGCAGTGTGTACCAAAAGGTTTTGAGGGGTGGAGAGCTGTCCCAACCGGTTTTGGACGGCCGCCCCCAGCTGTTCCGGCTGCACAGGAAGGCCCAGCTCCTCTGTGAGGGACTCCAGGGCCCTCACGCCGCCGCGGGCCAGCTGGGCTTCCGTCCGGCCCTGGCCGGGGAGCTCCCAGAGCCGGCAGGCCATCCGGGCCATGGCCGCGGGATGGCGCTCCGCCTCCCGGCGGCAGAGGGACAGCAGGAGGACGGCCAGCGCCCCCGCGTATTCCTCCCAGTCCGACGCGGACAGGATGGCCGCCTCCCGCACAGGCAGAGCCGGGAAGGAGAACCGCCGCCCCAGCTGGAAGAACCGGCTTCCCCACAGGGCGCACCGCCACATCAGACTGCTCCGGGCGTTCTCATCTCCCGGGGCCTGCCGACAGACGCGCAGGTCCCGGACCATCCCCTCCAGCAGGGCCTCCAGCAGTTCCCGGGAGACGCTCATGCCGTCCATCAGGGTCAGGTATTCCTCCAGCGCCCCGGCCAGGGCGGAAAAGCCCTGGAACAGGAGCTCCCGGCAGGGCAGCTCCCAGGCGCGGGCCGGGTCCAGCAGGGCAAACCGGGGGTCACAGGGGGGATAATCCCGCCAGACGCACTGGTTCTCATGGATCAGGCCCGCCGCGCCGTTGACGGCCCCGGCCTCCAGATGGGAGGCGACAAAGCCCACCGGCAGGGGAGGCACGTCCACCACGCCCTGCAGCTCTCCAAAGTTCTCCCACAGGTCTCCCCGGCACACCGCCGCCAGGGAGGCGGCCTTGCAGCCGTCCAGCACGGCGGAGCCGCCCACCCCCAAAATCAGGTCCACACGCTGCTCCCGGCACAGGCGGGCCGCCCGCTGGACCTGTTCATACCGGGGACAGAACGGCCCCACAGCGCACTCCGACGCCTGTTTCCCCCTGCGGCGCAGGATGTCCCGCACCTCGTCCGCCGCGCCGGAGCGGCGCTCCCCTTCCTCCGTGACCAGCAGAACACTGGGGCCATATTTCCTCAGAAAGCTGGCTAGGTACTCCTTCACACAGCCGCCGCCAAAGAGAAACTTGGTCCCGTTTTTAAAGAGAAAGTTGTTCATAGCACACCTCTGATCCCGTCCCTGCCGGGACGACTCTGTTTGTGCTTTTATTATAAAAAAATCGAGACCTCCGCAGAAGTCTCGAAAAGTTATGCAGTATGTACGTCTTTGTTATAACTGATACACTGTCTGGACCGCCTTGAGAAACCGCCGGACCGTGGGCGTGGGGCGGGGGGAGTGGAGCAGGCCGTAGGGGATGGTGTAGTTCCAGTCCACCGGGATGGTCTTGAGCAGGGGGTGGACCTGCCGCCAGTTGTCAATGGTCATAAGGATGTCCTCGGAGTTCTCGCACTGGTTGAATACGTTGATGTTGAACATCTCAAAGTCCACAATGCGGATCTGGGGGTGGTCCCGCCACAGCTCGTCCCGCATCTGGTCCAGATACCGGTTCCAGCCCCGGCGGATCAGCAGAAAGTTCTCCCCGTGCAGGTCCTCCACCGTCAGATGGTCCTTGGCCGCCAGGGGGTGGTAGATGGATACCGCGCAGCGGATGGGCTCCCGGCTGAGCTCCAGGGCGGCGCACTGCCGGTTCTCCAAAAAATTCTGGTCGAAGAGCCCGGCCACAATGTCGATGTTCTGACCCAGGTTGCGCAGGATCTCCACCGAGTTCTCCGGGGTGTTCTCATAGGGGACCATCTTGAATTTGATATTGGGACACTGGGTCTTGATGGCCGGCCAGAGATCCAGCAGAAACTGCCCCGGCGTCATGGGGGAGACCCCGATGCGGATGACCTTGTCCCCCTCCTCGGCGGCGTTCTTGGCCCGCACCACCGAGTCCCTGCAGTACTGGATGATATACTGGGCGTCCCGGTAGATGGACTTGCCCGCCTCGGTGAGCTTCAGCCCCCGGGGGCTGCGGATGAACAGCTTCAAGTCCAGGCTGGACTCCAGGGAGGTGATCTGCTTGATGACCGCCGGCGGCGTAATGAACAGCTCCTCCGCCGCCTTGTTGAAGCTCCCCGCGTCCGCCACCTTGAGGAAGGTCTCCAGCTGAGGGTTGTACATCATGCGCGCCGCCGCCTTTCCGCCCATGCCATCGGGCCTGTTTGGAAACTATTTTACTGTCTTTTGGCGGAAATGGCAAGAAAAATGCGGGGACAGCCCACATTCTCTGTCCGCGTATCGCCTCTCATGCCTCCTGTGGCGCCTCCGCCGCCGTGCTCCCAGCCAATTTCTGTTGGCGCATGGGGCGTCACTGTCCAAACAGCCAGCCCATGATCTCGGGGTCGCCGGCAAACAGATTTCCGCCGCCGTGCTGGCTGAGGGCGCCGCCCGCCCGGAAGTAGTCCGCGTCCTTGATGTCCAGCACCAGCAGCCGGCCGATCTCCTCCTCGGTCATTCCTGCCTCCGTATAGAGGTCATGGAGCCGGCTGTACGCCTCCCGGCTTGGCTCCGCGCTGTAGTATTCATCCCCCTCCCCGATGACAAAATACACCGGCACCCTGGCCTCCACTACCGGCTCATAGGCCCCGTCCCACTGGGAGGAGCACTGGAGATAGGCCGTGAACAGATCGGGCCGCATCCCCATGGCGCGGGACATGGTCTCCCCGCCGCCGGAGTAGCCCTCGGCATACACCCTCTCCCGGTCAATATTGTAGTGGTCCAGCAGATACTCCGTAAGTGCAATGGCCTGCACCGCCGAGGTCTCTCCCCAGTCACTGAGCTGCGGGGCGGCCACGATCATGCGGTCGTTATAATTCAACGCCTCGAAGGCAAAGTTCTCGCTGTACAGGTTCTGTCCCATGCCCTGGAAATACAGCCCCTCATAGCCGGGAAGGGTGAGGAACAGGGCATAGGGCTCCCTGCCGTCATAGCTGTCCGGGATGTAGATATGATAATGGATCTCCCCCTCCGGGGCGTGGAGCACATTGTCCATCTGAAAGCCCCGATAGGTCTCTGTCCCCTCGGTGACTTCCAGTTCCGGATCCGAAGATTCTGAGGGTGGGGCAGGCACAGGCTCCGGCGTCTCCTGCACCTGCCCCGGCGGTTCGGAGGTCTCCGGGGCGGGCTGCACCACAGCTTCCGGAGCGCAGGCAGTGAGACTCAGTTCCATAGTCAGCGTCAGAAAAAGCGTGAGGATCTGTTGCATGGAAAACATAGCGGCACCTTCTTTCACAGTTATTGTAGCCCCGGTGCGCCGTCTGCGGAAGTTCCAATCTGTTACCCGGTATAAATAAGAAGGTTAAAGCAAATTTGAGGCGGCTCCGGCAACCGGAACCCAAAACGAAAGGCAGCTGCAAAAGCAGCTGCCTTTCGTTTTGGAAGAGTAGGTTAAAATCGATATTTGAGATGCGGGCTATGATGCGGACACGCGGGAGGAAATCACCCAACCGGCCTTCTGGCCGGCGGCGCCAATGCGCCGTACGAGCGTTTTGCCGCAGGCAAAACCTCGGCGCAGGCGGAATTCACTTCCGCCGAGCATTGAAATCCCGAAGGGTGGAGCCGCCCATCGGGCGGCGGAACCCAAAACAAAAGGACATCTGCAAAGCAGATTTCCTTTTTTTTTTGCGCAGAAGGAGGGATTCGAACCCTCGCTCGGTTTAAACCGACTACTCCCTTAGCAGGGGAT
>CASFKT010000034.1 GCA_949295195.1 uncultured bacterium
TTGGCGTGGGTGGGGCTCAAGTGCGGCTCAGAGAGACGGCGGAGACGCACCGGGCGCGTTGGCTGGAAACATCAAGGCGCGGACCTTGAACTGCAACAGCGGCAATTTTTGCAAACCCAGGGCCCAGTGGCCCGGCGGGAATTTAGATACCCACTCATATTTTCACGCGCCGGAAGGGCTGTTTTACGTACAGGAGAGCACTCCCGTAATTGGGGGTCCGGGGGAAAGCGGTCCTATGGACCTAGGCGGAGCACAGCGGAGCCGTAGTCCATCGGCCGCGTCCCCCGGTGGCGTTTTGCCTACTTTGCCGCCACGGGCAAAGTAGGTCGCCGCCGGGGCGGCGAAATCCCTCTCGAAAAAAGTGAAAGACAGCCGCCCGGGAAGCCCCAGGCGGCTGTCTTGTACCTATTGATAGGAACCAATATGACAAAATCGGGCGGTTACTCCTCCAGAAGCCCGGCGCTGACCAGGAACTCATGGGCCACCTCGTCCACGTCGCGGCCCTCCACGTCCACGTAGTAGGTGAGCTCGCTCATCATCTCGTCGGTGAACTGGTTGTTGAGGAGCTTCAGGGTGTCCTCCAGGCCGGGGGCCTGGTCGGCGAAGCGCTCAAACACGTCGTTGCGCACCAGAATGGTGCCGTAGTAGTCGGGGAAGAAGTGCTGGTCGTCCTCCAGCAGGGTCAGGTTGGCCCGCTTGTTCAGACCGTCGGTGGCGTAGACTACCATGACATCGTAGGCTCCCTGCTCCACCAGGGTGTACTTCATCATAATGTCCACCGGCTTGACCTCGGCAAACTCCAGACCGTAGGCCTCCGCCATGGGGCCGAACTTCATGTTGCCCGCGTCGGTGAAGAAGTCCTGCTCGGCGCCGAAGCGCAGCTCACCGGCAATGGGGACCAGATCGCTGATGGTCTTGGGATTGTAGGTGTCCACCACCTCCTGGGTGACGCCCAGGATATAGGTGTTGTTGACGCCGATTTTCCCCAGCATGTGCATATCGTACTCGTCGTTCATCTTCTCATTGACAAAGTCGTAGAGGGTCTGCCCATCCGGGATGTCGGTAGTGTCCAGCCCCATAATCGTCGTCAAGAGAGTGCCGTCCCAGGTGTACATCAGGTCACAGGTGTGGTCGTCTCCCGTCATGGCGTTAAAGTTGTTCACCGCAGTCATCTCGTCCTGGATGGTGACGGTGAGGTCGTGGCGGTCCTCCACCAGCTGCTTGATCATGCTGTTGACCAGCTTTATTTCGGAATACTGCCCCTCATAGAGAAGCAGGCCCTCAGTGCTCTTGGGCAGGAAGGCGTAGACGCACAGGACCACCGCGGCGGCGGCAGAGAGGACGGCCGCGCCTCGGGCGGCATATCGGCTGCCCTTGGAGCGCTGGCTGCTCCGGCTGTTCAGGTACCGCTCGGCCAGCCCCATGAGCAGGTCCAGGATCAGAGCGGCGGCCATCAGCACTCCGGTGCCGCCCAGAATGGCCGTCATGTCCTCCTGGCGGATGCCGGTGGTGATGACGCTGCCCAGCCCGCCGCCGCCCACGAAGGAGGCGAACACTGCGGTTCCGATGGCGGTGACGGTGGCGATGCGGATGCCGGTGAAGATGATGGGGGCGGCAATGGGAATCTCCACGTGGATGAGGCGGTACATCCGGGTCATGCCCATCCCTTTGCCCGCCTCAATCAGGTGCTCCGGCACCTGATCCAGTCCCAGACAGGTGTTGCGCACAATGGGCAGCAGGGAATAGAGGGCAAGACCCACGATGACCGTGGGCTTGCCCGCCCCCATGAACACCATGATGATGCCCAGCAGGGCCAGAGCGGGGGTAGTCTGAATCAGGTCTACCACCCGGAGAATCACCTTTCGGGTAGAGGGATAGAAGTAGCAGATGATGCCCAGGGGGATGCCGGCCAGAATCGCGAAAATAAGGGCGGCCACCACCAGGGACATGTGCTCCAGAATCATGGTGGAAGTCATGCGGCGCTCCCTCCCCTCCGGATTCCCTTGGGAACCACTTTTCGCTGAAGGGCGTCCACCAGGGAGCCCAGCACAAAGGCCAGCAGGGCGGCGGGGATGGCGCCCATTAAAATCAGCATATTGTCGTTAGAGCTGATCCCGGCGTAGATAAAGTCGCCCAGGCCGCCGCCGCCGATCATGGAGGCCAGCACGGCCCAGCTGACGGTGTAGACGGTGGACATGCGCAGCCCGCCGATGATGGTGGGCATGGCCAGGGGGAGCTCCACCTGGGTCAGGCTCTGCATGGCGCTCATGCCGCAGCCCTTGGCGGCCTCAATATACTGCGGGTCCACCGATACTAGTCCCGCGTAGGTGTTTTTCAGCACCGGGAAGGTGGCGTACACCCCCAGAGCCACCAACACTGTCGCCGACTGGGCCCCCCACACCAGCACCAGCAGTCCGATAAAGACGATGCCGGGGATGGTGTTGAACACCGAGAGGATGGGCAGGACAATGCCGGAGAGCTTGGGCTTCCGGGACAGCAGGATGCCGATGAGCACCCCCAGCAGGAAACCGATGGCCACGGGGACCAAAGTGAAAAAGAGATGCTGCACTAATTTGGCGGGAAGATCTTGAATCGTCAAAACATCTCACCCCCAGAGCTGTTCCGCCATGGCGGAGGTCATGCTGGTCTTGGTGATGAGGCCGTCCACCTTCTCCTCCTCGTCCAGAACAATGAGATAGGGGGCGCCGCTGGAGATGAGCAGGTCGAAGCAGTCCTTGGCGCTGTCCCCCGTGTGGACGGTGGGGGTGTTGCAGCGGATGAGGGGCTCGATGGTCTTGACCACGTGGCCGGTGAGGCGGATGTCCGCGATGGACACCGTCCCCTGGTACCGGTCCTGGTCGTCCACCACGATAAGGGTGTCCACGTTGCGCCGCTGCATCTTGCTGACGCACTCGTTGACCCCTCGGGTGGCCGAGACCGTGGACACGCCGGGACGCATGAAGTCGGCGGCGGTCAGCTCCTTCTGGGCGTGGGTGTCGATGAATTTACCGAGGAAATCCTGGATCTGGCCGCTGGCGGGGTGGGCCAGCATCTCCTCGGGAGGCGCCATCTGGACAATTTTTCCGTGGTCCATGAAGATGATGACGTCGGCCAGATCCAGGGCCTCCTCCATGTCGTGGGTGACAAAGACGAAGGTCTTGTTCAGCTTCTGCTGGAGGGAGCGCACCTCCTGCTGGAGGGAGCGGCGGGTCATGGGGTCCAGGGCGGAGAAGGGCTCATCCATGAGCACAATGGGGGGAGAGGCTGCCAGCGCCCGCAGAATGCCGATGCGCTGCTGCTGTCCGCCGGACATCTCAGAGGGGTACTTGTGGGCGTACTGCTCATAGGGCATGTTGACCAGCTCCAGCAGAGAGTGGACGATCTTGTCACACTCCTCCTTGCTGTATTTCAGCAGAGTGGGCACCACGCAGATATTCTGGGCCACCGTCATATTGGGAAACAGGCCGATCTGCTGGATCACATAGCCGATGTGGCGGCGCAGCTCCACCTTATCCTTGGCGGTGATGTCCTCCTCGTTGAGGTAGATCTTGCCCGCCGAGGGCTCAATCAGGCGGTTGATCATCTTCAGCGTGGTGGTCTTACCGCAGCCGGACGGCCCGATCAGGACAGCCATCTGGCCCTCCTGGATTTCGAAGGACAGGTCGTCCAGAATCTTCTGGCTGCCGTAGGACAGCGATACGTGTTCGAAACGAAGCAATGGGGCACCTCCTTAAAACGTCGCGTTGACAGGCCCGGACGCCGGCGTTCCGGCCCATGCGGGCGGGTCAACCTGTGGTTCGGTCGAAAGTGTACAAATACAGTATAGCAAAATGTTGTAATTCAGTCAAATAAACAAGCTGTAAATTCAGAACAGGGATGCTCTTTTGGAAACCTTAAAAAATTTTCAAAAAAACTTAATAAAGTTTGTGGCAGAACCTTAACATTTCTCTGGTACACTGGGAGCACAAAGAGAGAAGGAGGGAGCCCATATGGCGTGGATGGCATATTTGTGGATGGGAGCGGCGGCTCTGGTGGGAGCGGGCATGACCCTGTGGGGCGGCTATTATCTGGTGACCGCCCTCATGTCCTGGCGCAAGCCCATGGACTATGGCCGGCACCCGGCCAGCACCCGCTTCGCGATTCTGGTGGCCGCCCGGAATGAGGAACTGGTGATCGGCAATCTGATCAACAGCCTGCAGGCCCAGGACTATCCTCGGGAGCTGTACGACATCTGGGTCATCCCCAACAACTGTACCGATCACACCGCCCAGGCCGCCCGGGATTTCGGGGCCAATGTCATGGAGTGCACCGTCCCTGTGAAGTGCAAGGGAGATGTGATGCGCTTTGCCTACCGGCAGCTGCGGGACAAGGGGTACGACGCCTTCTGCGTCTTTGACGCGGATAACGTGGCCGATCCCCGGTTCCTGCGGGAGATGAACAACGCCTACCGGGCGGGAGCCCGGGCGGCCCAGGGCTATCGGGACAGCAAGAACCCCTTTGACAGCGCTATCTCCGGCTGCTACTCCATCTACTATTGGATGATGGACCGGTTCCACAACCAGGGCAAGGCGGGGCTGGGCATGTCGGCCATGTTGGGAGGCACCGGATTCATGGTGTCCGCCGCCGCCTTTGACAAGATGGGCGGCTGGTGCACCCAGAGCATCAGCGAGGACCTGGAGATGTCCGCCCAGTGTGCCCTGGCCGGGGTGCCCATCGCCTGGGTGCCCAAGGCGGTGACCTATGACGAGCAGCCCCTCACCTTCCGGGAGTCCATCAAGCAGCGCCGTCGCTGGACCAGCGGCACCCTCCAGATCGCGGGGGAGTGGCTGCCGGTGCTGGGCCGGAGCCTGGCGGAGCGCCCCGCCGTCCAGCCTCTGGACATGGGGGCCACCATGCTGATCCCCGCCTATCAGGCGGCCGCCCTGGTGAGCATGGCGGTGACCGCCCTGGCGGCCGGTTTCGTCCATCCGGGGCACTTCTCCCTGCTGCTGTGTCTGGGGTACATCGCGGGCAATCTGCTGATTACCGTGCTGGGAGCCACTTTGTCGGCGGTGCTGGTGATTACGGTGGAGAACAAGTGGGACCGGCGGCTGCTGCCCGCTCTGGCGGTGTACTGGTTCTTCCTGCTCAGCTGGGTGGTCCTCACGGTGGGCTGCATCTTTAAAAAGACCACTGTATGGGAAGAGATCCGCCACACCAGAAACGTGTCCCTGCCCAAGGGCGGCAAGATGAAGCGCAGCAATCAGGTCCTGGCTCCCTAAAGCAAATCGACTGGGTACCAAGGGAAACAGAGCTTGTATATATAAAATCAGGAGCCCGGGACAGTTGTCCCGGGCTCCTGATTCATTACTGCTCAGAAAACTGGCTCTTGTCCGCGCCGCACAGGGGGCACACCCAGTCCTCGGGCACATCAGCCCACTTGGTGCCGGGGGCCACGCCGTTCTCGGGGTCGCCGGCGGCCTCGTCATAGATATAGCCGCACAGATCACAGACGTATTTCTTCATGTTACGATACCTGCTTTCGTTCAAATTATATCGGGGGCGGTCCGCAGGGCGGCCGCGCCCGCCAAACAGCCATGGGCCGGTTTGGGCAGATCAATCAGGTCAGCGGCTCAAAGTCGCTGGCGGGGCGGCGGCAGATGGGGCAGGTGAAATCCTCGGGCAGGGTGTCGGACTCGTACACAAAGCCGCAGATTTTGCACACAAAGCCGCGGGGCTTGGCCGGAGCGGGTTCCTCCGCCTCGGGCTCCACCGCCTCGCCCTTGACCGAGGCGGCCAGCACCTTGGCCAGGGCCTCCAGCTCCTGGTCCTGGCCGGGGGCCAGGGTGGACTTGAGGGTGACGGGGGCCTCCAGAATCTCCATATCCTTCATGCCTCCCAGAATCTCGCTCATGAGCTTGCCGCTGGCGGGGGCCCAGGAGCCGTTCTGGATCAGGGCCACCTTCCGGTTTTTCAGGGCGTGGTGGGCAATGTCGTGGAGCAGATTCTCCATGGAGACGAAGATGCCGTTGTTGTAAGTGGTGGAGGCGAAGACGATGTGGCTGTACTTGAAGGCGTCGGACAGCACATAGGAGTAGTGGGTGACCGACACGTCGTACATCTCCACGGGGACGCCCAGCTCGGCCAGGCGGCAGGCCAGGATGTTGGCCGCCGTCTCGGTGCCGCCATAGACGGAGGCGAAGGCGATGAGCACGCCCTGCACCTCGGGCTCATAGGCGGCCCACTTGGCGTA
This sequence comes from uncultured bacterium, assembly GCA_949295195.1. Classification (GTDB taxonomy): domain Bacteria; phylum Bacillota; class Clostridia; order Oscillospirales; family Oscillospiraceae; genus Lawsonibacter. Next base: position 6,233 of record CASFKT010000034.1, read on the forward strand.
CTTGTCCAGAATATAGCCCAGGTCCTTGCGCCACACGGGGCCGTGGAGGGGGCAGATCATCTGGATGTCCAGGCCGGCGGCCTTCTTCAGCAGGGCCTGGACCTGGGGACCGTACTTGCCCACAATGTTGGTGTAGTACCGGCGGGCCTCGTCCAGCCAGTCCCGGTCAAAGTTCACCTCGTCGGCGAACAGCACCCCGTTCAGAGCCCCGAAGGTGCCGAAGGCGTCGGCGGAGAACAGGATCTTGTCGGTGGAGTCGTAGCTCACCATCACCTCGGGCCAGTGGACCATGGGGGCGTTCACAAAGGTGAAGGTGTGTTTGCCGGTGGTGATGGTGTCCCCCTCGTTCACCAGCTTGGCCCCCTTGGGGTCGGTGGCGTGGAACTGGCGGATCATGTTCAGGGACTTGCCGTTGCAGACAATGGTGGCCTCCGGGTGGCGGATCATCAGATCCCCCAGGGTGGCGGCGTGGTCGGGCTCCATGTGGTGGACGAACACATAGTCCAGCTTCCGCCCGCCCAGGGCGTACTCCAGGTTCTCAAAGAACTGGGTCTGAACCGCACGGTCCACCGTGTCAAAGAGAACCGTCTTCTCGTCCAGCAGCAGGTAGGAGTTGAAGGACATGCCCCGGGGGACGGGGTGGGCGCTCTCAAACAGAGGGTGCTGGCGGTCGTTGCCGCCGATCCAGAGCAGGTCGTCGGTGACCTTTCGGACACAATACATATCAAAAACCTCTTTTCTAAGTAGGTTAGGGTTACCAAACCCATCATAGCATAGTCTGCGCGAAATTGGTAGCAAAAAAACTGAATTCAGATGAATGCCCAAAAAAGAAAACGCATTTCCGGTGTTTTGGGACAAAACAGAAGAGCAGAAGAAGCTGATGAAAATACGGTGGGCGGGGGAAAACAAGTGATTGAACTGGAGAACATCCCATGTAACCATTTGTTGCGGGGATTGTAACAGCGGCGCGGTGGAGAAATGGAAGGGATCATGCTACAATAGGGGAATCAAGAGAAAGGGGGAAGACGTGTGGAATTGTCGGAAAAGATCCTGACGCTCCGCCGGGCGCGGGGACTGTCTCAGGAGGCTTTGGCGGAGCAGCTCCAGGTATCCCGGCAGGCGGTCTCCCGTTGGGAGAATAGGACAGCCCTGCCCGACGCCTCCAACATCTTACAGCTCAGCAAGCTCTTCGGGGTGAGCGCGGACTACCTGCTCAACAATGACTGGGAGGAAAACACGCCGATGCCCGAGACAGAGCTCCCAGCCCGGGAAAAGGCTCCGATCCCGGAAAAGACAAAACGCTGTCGCTGGAGCGGGACCCGCATTGCCGGAATCTGTATGGCGGCGATCGGTTTCTGTACAAACCTGGTCATCTACATTGCATCCCGGATGGTAGAGGTGGTTGTTCCCTACACCACAGTGGATGCGGACGGAACCAAATGGTATCACGGGGATGGGGCCGTGAGGGGGCACAGCTACCAGTATTTGATCCAGGAGTATGACCTGGAGCTGCTGGCAGGTGTTGGATGGTGCCTGCTGGTTGTGGGCCTGGGCGCTGTGATCTGGGGCCAAGGTGGGGGGCGGGCAATGTTTTGCCGGTGGCAAAGGTGAATAGAAGAGGAATAACGTAAGGACGGCGGCCCGCTTGGACCGCCATCCTTACGTTTTTATGAAGTTTAGAAGTTACCGAAAATACACCAGGGGATCCTCCGGGGCCTGGGCCTTCTCCACCTGGTCGGCGTAGAGGACCACGCCCTCGCCCTCGTAGACGTTGGCGTGCTCCCACTGGATGGCGGCATGGACGGTGACCCACTGACCCTTTTTCAGGGAGCGGGCGCGGTCGTACTTGCACAGAAATCCGAAGAACCGGATGTCCTCCACACAGCAGGTCATGGCGTTGCGGCCGGGGATGAAGGTCCCCTTGGGCAGTTTCATGCTGGTCATGGCCTGTGCCTTGAAGGTGATGGTCTTGCCCACATACCGGTCCGGATGGTCCTGGATGTCCAGATACCAGATGCCGTAGTCGTCGTCCTCCAGGTCGATGTGGGGCTCGTCCAGAGAGTAGGGGAGAATGTCCTCCACCTCCAGCTCCTCGCCCCGCTCGTCCTCAAAGACCACCTCGCACATGCGGTTGGCCGCCCGAATGGAGCGCTTCCATCCCGCCAGGGGCATGTCGGGGGTGCAGCGGTTGAAGAGGACCATGTCCGCCTCGGTGACCATGTCGATGATCATGGACTGCATGTTGTTGCGGTACATCTCAAAGGTGGTGCCGTCGATCACATCGATGGCCTGGTAGAGCCCCCAGGTCTTGGGCAGCTTCAGATCCCGCAGGATCTGGATGGGCCACATGCCGTTATACTCCATCAGCACCCGCTCGGGCTGATAGCGGCGGTCCACCTCCTCCAAAAAGGTGGTGGTGATCTGGTCCTGGGACTCGATGGGCACTACCCGGCAGTTCTGCTTGGACAGCTTCTCCTGGTCGTACTCCTCCTCGCCGTCCTCGCACATCAGGAGCACGGTGCGCTCGCCGTCGTTGAAGTAGTCCATTCCCAGAGTGTCGGTGAGCAGGGTGGTCTTGCCGCTGTCCAGGAAGCCGGTGATGAGATAGAGGGGAATGCGGGAATCAGGCATACTTTTCTCCCTCCATTACGCCAGCAGGAACAGCTTCTCCAGCTGATCCTCCTTCAGATCGGAGCCGATGACGCACAGACGGCCGGTGTAGTCGGCCGCGCCCTCCCGGATCTGGAACTCCTCGGGCACCAGGTCGAAGTGGAGCCAGGTCTGACCGTCCTCGCAGGGCACCATGCCCTTGGCACGGAGGATATAGCCGTAGTCCTGCCCCATGGCCAGGGAGGACAGGATGTCCTGGAGCTCCTCCCGGCTGTACTTGCGGGGGGTCTCCCGGCCCCAGGAGGTGAAGATCTCATCGGCGTCGTGGCCGTCGTGGTGGTGATGGTGGTGGTCATGGCCGCAGGCACAGCAGGCGTCGCACTCGTCCCCATGGTCGTGGTGATGTTCGTGCTCGTGGTCATGCTCGTGCTCCTCGTGGTCGTGATGATGCCCATGCTCATGCTCGTGATCATGGTCATGGTGGTGATGGTGGTGGTCGTGCTCGTCCTCATCACTGTGGGTGCGGCCGATCTCCTCCATGAGCTCCTCGGCCAGGGAGTGGCCGCCCTCCATGGCGGAGACGATCTGGGCCCCGGTGAGCTGGTCCCAGGGGGTGGTGAGGGCATTCTTGGCGCGCAGCAGGTTGACGGCGGTGTTCAGCTTGCCCTCGTCCATGTTCTGGGTGCGGGAGAGGAGGATGGCGGAGGCGTGCTCCACCTGGTTGTTGAAGAACTCCCCGAAATTTTTCATATAGATGCGGGCCTTGGTGGCGTCCACCACGGTGACGAAGCTGTGCAGCTGCAGCTCCGGGGCCTCCTTCTGCACCCGCTCCACGGCGGCGATCACGTCGGACAGCTTGCCCACGCCGGAGGGCTCGATGATGATGCGGTCGGGGGAGTAGTCGTCCAGCACCTTTTTCAGAGCGGCGCCGAAGTCGCCCACCAGGGAGCAGCAGATACAGCCGGAGTTCATCTCGGTGATCTCCACCCCGGCGTCCTTCAGGAAGCCGCCGTCAATGCCGATCTCGCCGAACTCGTTCTCGATGAGCACGTTTTTCTGGCCCTGGAAGGACTCACTGAGCAGCTTCTTGATGAGGGTAGTCTTGCCGGCCCCCAGGAAGCCGGAGATGATGT
>CASFKT010000035.1 GCA_949295195.1 uncultured bacterium
GAATGAGAAGCGGGGCCGTGTCCCCGGATCAATAAGAGGAGAATCAAGGCACATGGATTATAATGAGAGAGAGGCGCGTCGGCGCCAGGAGGATCGGGACCTGAACCGGGCCCTGATCTGGGTTGGAGCGGCAATCGTCCTGGAATTTCTTTTGGTGCTTGTGAATCGTTACTATATCAACTTCCGGACTACCACGGAGTCCGTCAATCTGGCGCTTGCCATCAACGCGGTGCTGACGGCCCTGCAGTGGGTGAGCCTGGCGGCCGTGGTGGTCTGTGTGGTGTGGGCTGTTCTGCGCCTGAATAAGGGAGAAAAAGCGGGACTTCAGCTGACCCTCATTGCCGCAGCCGGAATCCTGCTGATTTGTTCAGTGGTGATTCTGCATTTCCGGGATGCGGGGGTGCGGATGCTGTTCTGGCTGGTGCCCGCCTGGGCGGCTCTGGCGCTGGTGTACTACCTCTATCAGCGGGAGTTTTTCCTGGCCGCTCTGGTGAGCGGCGCAGGTGTGCTGGGCCTGTGGTTTGTGCGCCACGCGGGGGCGGTCAGCCTCTACACCATCGCGGCCATTGCGGCCATCGTGCTGCTGGCTGCGGCCATGTTCTGGATGAAGTCCCACCAGGGCCGTCTCGTCGTCAAAGAGGGGATCAAGCGGGTGCTGCCCTCGGATGCCGGCTACGGGCTGATGTTTGCCAGCTGCGTGGTGAGCCTGGCGGCCATTGCGGCTGCCATTGCCCTGGGCGGCGCGGTGTCTTACTATCTGCTGTTTGCCATGGTGGCCTGGCTGTTTGCCCTGCTGGTGTACTACACCGTGAAGATGATGTAATTAGGAGAATGAAGAATTGCCTTGAACGGGCAGTTTTGATGTTAAAAACGAGCAATCATTTCTGCATAAAAGCCGCCGGCAGCCGAATTCCCTTCGGTTGCCGGCGACTTTTTTCTTTTCACCGATTTTTTGAACTGCTCCGTAATAACATGCCCCATACAGTCCTTTGGAAGCCCATAACAATTCTTAATTCTTAATTCTTCATTCTTAATTCACCGGTAAGTGTGGGTGCAGACCTCCCGGATCTTGGCCTGGATGCCTTTCAGGTCCACAAAGGTGTCCGGCCGGCGGGAGGGGTCCCGGAGGATGGCCGCCGGATGGAACAGGGCGGTCATGTGGACCCCGGACTTTTCAAACCACTGGCCGTGTTCCTTGGTAATTTTGAAGTCGGGCTTGATGAGCCGGATGGCTGAGATGCGCCCCAGGCAGATGATGATTTTGGGGCGGATCAGGGCCACCTGGTTGCGCAGGTAGCCGATGCAGGCGTCCTGCTCGGTGTTCAGCGGATCCCGGTTGTGGGGGGGACGGCATTTGACCATGTTGGCGATGTACACGTTTTTGTCCCGGCTCAGGTCGATGAGCTCCAGCATCTCGTCCAGCAGCTGGCCGCCCCGTCCCACAAAGGGGAGCCCCTGCAGGTCCTCGTGCTCACCCGGCCCCTCTCCGATGCACATGACCTCCGCGTCCCGGGGGCCGGTGCCGAATACCACATGATGGCGTGTCTCTGCCAGTCCGCACTTTTGACAGGACAGGCACTGTCTCTCCAATTCTTCCCAATCCAACATGGCGGCGACTCCTCTCACAGATCAGATAAAGCTAGTGTAGCATACCTGGGCGGAGTGTGCAATCGGGCAGGGGGAGAAAGACGGTGTGTCAAAAATCATGAAACACAATATATAGCGCCGGAAAGATTACTAAGACACAATTCGGAAAGAGGAGACAGAAAAACCAGGTTGTTCTGTCAATTGAGTAGAACAAATGTTTTAATCATAAAAAGAGACGAAACCGCAGGATTCCTGCGGTTTTTTTCTGGGAAAAATTCAAAAAAGGGGTTGCATTTTATGTCAACAGCTTTTATACTAAAAACACGTGGTGGGGGAAAGTGGATCAATCCCCCATAAAAAGATAGAGAAGTGGGGGAGAGGTGACACAGATGACCGGCACGTACGAGCACAGCATCGACGCCAAGGGCCGTCTGTTCATCCCCGCAAAGCTCCGGGAGGAGCTGGGCGTCACCTTCTATTTGGCCATGGGCATTGACACCTGTCTGGCCATCTACCCCCAGTCCACGTGGGACAAGTTCACCGAAAAATTTGCCTCTCTGCCCATGACCCAGTCAAAGGTCATGCGCCCCCTGTTTGCCAACGCGGTAAAGTGCGAGCTGGACAGCCAGGGGCGCATCGTCATTCCCCAGAAGCTGCGCAAGTACGCCAAGCTGGAGAAGGACGCGGTTATTTTGGGGGTCAACGACCGGGCGGAGATCTGGAGCGCCCAGCTCTGGTATCAGGACGAGGAGGAGATGACCCCTGAAAAGATGGCCGCCTGTATGAGCGAGCTGGGGTTCTAGCGTATGGAAGAAGTGTTGACCCACAAGCCGGTGCTCCTGGAGGAGTGCATTCAGGCCCTGAACGTCCGCCCCGACGGGATCTACCTGGACGGGACGCTGGGCCGGGCGGGCCACAGCCGGGAGATCGCCCGGCGGTTGACCAGCGGACGGCTCATCTGCGTGGACCGGGACCAGGCGGCCCTGGACGCGGCCCAGGAGCGGCTGGGGGAGTGGATGGACAAGGTGACCCTGGTCCACAGCAACTTCGACCAGCTGGACGCCATCCTGGACGGGCTCCATCTCGCCAGTGTGGACGGGATGCTCTTTGACCTGGGGGTGTCCTCCCCTCAGCTGGACGACGGGGAGCGGGGCTTTTCCTACCGCACCGGCGCCCCGCTGGACATGCGGATGGATCGGACCGAGGGCCTCACCGCCGCCCAGGTGGTGAACACCTGGCCCCAGGAGGAGCTGCGGCGCATCCTGTCCCAGTACGGGGAGGAGCGGTACGCGCCGACCATCGCCGCGGCCATCGTCCGCCGCCGGCAGGAGCGCCCCATTGAGACAACTTTGGAACTGGTGGACGTGATCAAGAGCGGCATGCCCGCCAGAGCGCTGAAAGAGAAGCAGCACCCGGCCAAGCGAAGCTTTCAGGCCATCCGCATCGCCGTCAATGACGAGCTCTCATCGGTGGACCGGATGATCCAGGCCGCCGTGCCCCGGCTGAATCAGGGGGGCCGGCTGGCGGTGATCACCTTCCACTCGCTGGAGGACCGGATCGTGAAAACCGGCCTGGCCGCCTTTGCAAAAGGCTGTACCTGTCCGCCCGACTTCCCGGTGTGTGTGTGCGGGAAGACCCCGGACGTGAAATTGATCTCCCGAAAGCCCATTCTGCCCACGGCGGAGGAGATCGTGGAAAATCCCCGGGCCCGGAGCGCCAAGCTGCGGGCGGTGGAGAAACTCAAGCCCCCGGCAAGGAGGACCTGAGCGGGCAGACTGTGGGATACCAAGGAGAAACGGAGTGAATGGAATGGCAAGCCGCCGCCGCAACCGACCCTCATACGACACCTATGGAAGCGTAGCCTATGCCCCCGCTTATGACGGCAGCGCCGTCCGTGCCCCCGGGCGGGAGGATACGCTCCGGCCCAAGCCCAAGGTCCGGCCCCGGGAACGGGAGCGGACCCTCACCCGGACCCGGGTCCAGGTGCGGGAGGCGGGGGAGGTCTCTCCCTTCGCGGTGATCGGCTTTCTGGCGGTGGGCATTTTTGCCGCCCTGCTGCTGTGGAGCTACTCCCAATATGTGGTGACCAGCGACCAGCTGGTGACCATGCGCAGCGAGCTCAGCGACCTGCAGGAGGAGAACGTGCGGCTCTCCGCCCAGTATGAGAAGGTCTTTGACATGGAGCGCATCCAGGCGGCGGTGGGGGACACCATGGTCCGGCCCACCAACGACCAGATCGTCTATCTGGATTTGTCTGAGCCGGACAGCGTGGTGCTGAACGGCCAGGAGAAGACCAGCCAGGGTCCCCAGGGGCTGCTGGACGGCCTGAAGGAGCTGTTTGGCGATCTGTTCGCATATTTTCAGTGACACAGCCATAAATTGGAACCATAAAACACAGGCGGGACAGAGATAAGGGCGCAGGAAGGGAGGCTTTCTTGCGCCCTTCTGGCGCTGATGACGCCTTTGAGCAGAGATATAAGGAGGGACCAACGTGCAGAATCGACCGCACTGGGAGCGGGAGGACCGGGACAGCCGGATCGACCGCAACCGGCAGTCCAAGCGCCTGGTATTCCGGCGCTCCCTGTTTTTGATGCTGGTGTGCGGGGTGGGCCTGTTCATTCCGCTGGTGATCCAGCTGTGGACGATCTCCATCCGGGACCACGATTTTTACCAACAGCGGGCCACGGATCAGCAGCTGATGGACGTATCGGTGTCCGCCCACCGGGGGGACATTCTGGACGCCAACGGCGATGTGCTGGCTATGTCAGCCACCGTATACAACCTGATTCTGGCCCCCAAGGACCTGATGAACAGCGTGGACCGGAGCGACTATACCGATGAGGAGGGCGATGAGGACGAGGAGGCCTGGAGCGCGGCGGTGCAGGAGCTGCGGGACGAGATCATCGACGGCCTGATGGCCATCCGCCCCGACCTGGACCGGGCCGATCTGGAGCGGAGAATGGCCAAGGAAAACTCCCAGTATGAGGTGCTCCTCACTGAACTGGAGGAGGAAGAGGCCCAGGCCATCCGCACCTTCATTGAGGAGAACGACACGGGCTACTACCTCTATCTCACCCCCAGCACCAAGCGGTACTACCCCTTCGGCGATCTGGCCTCCCAGGTGCTGGGCTTTGTCAACTCCGAGGGTGGTGCGTACGGCCTGGAGGCCAAGTACGAGGAAATCCTGAAAGGGATTCCCGGCCGGGTGGTCACCGGCCGCACGGCTCAGAACGACGAGCTGTACAACAGCTACTCCAACTATGTGGACGCGGTCAACGGCTATGACCTGACCCTGACCATTGACAGCACCATCCAGTCCTATGCGGAGCAGATTCTGGAGAAGGGCATCGCCGCCTATGATGTGCAAAATGGCGGTGTGTGCATCGTGGCCAATCCCAAGACCATGGAGATTCTGGCTATGGCCAGCTCCCCGGAGTTCGACCCCAACAACTACTCGGCGATTATGGACAGTCTCCTCCAGGAGGAGGCGACCTCCAACGTCCAGGGGATCTATGAGCAGCTCAAGGCGGAGAACGACCAGAAGCCCGCCGAGGAGCAGCTCACCGACGCGGAGCTCCAGCAGCAGGCCCAGTCCCAGGCCAACGCCGCCGTCCGGGAGACCCAGTGGCGGAACAAGGGGCTGACTGGTGCTGGCCGCCGCCCTGGAGGAGGGTGTGGTGAGCGAGAGCGACACCTTCAACTGCACCGGCGCCTATTATCTGCCGGGCGTGACTGACCCCATCCACTGCTCTAAGCGTACCGGACATGGGATGCAGACCCTGGCGGAGGCGGTGCAGAACTCCTGCAACCCCGCCTTTATCGAGATCGGACAGCGGCTGGGGGTGGAGAAGTTCTACGACTACTTCGAGGCCTTCGGCATGACCGAAAAGACCGGCATCGACCTGCCGGGAGAGAACATCGGTCTGGTCTGGGGCCGAGACGCTATGACTTATGTGGACCTGGCAGTGGCCTCGTTCGGTCAGCGCTTCACCGTCACCCCCTTGCAGATGATCGCCGGGTTCTCCGCTGTCATCAACGGGGGAAACCTGTACCAGCCCTATGTGGTCCAGTCCGTCTCCGACGCCAGCGGGGCGGTGATCCAGAGCACTGAGCCCACCCTGATCCGCCAGGTGGTCAGTGAGGAGACCAGTCGGCGCTGCCGGGCCATCCTGGAGACCGTGGTGTCCGAGGGCACCGGCGGAAACGCCTATCAGGCGGGCTACCGCATCGGCGGCAAGACCGGCTCCTCCGAGACCACGGAGACGGACCACACGATTGTCTCTTTCATGGGCTTTGCCCCGGCGGACGATCCTGAGATCATCGTGCTCCTGGCCTATGACAACCCCAAGCCATCCTCGCCCGGTAGCGACTGGTCCACCACCGGCGTGTACATCAGCGGCGGCAACATGGCCGCCCCCATGGCCGGCGAGGTGATCGCCCAGATCCTGGACTATCTGGACGTGGAGAAGCAGTACACGGCGGAGGAGTCCGCCGCCGTGGCCGTGACCACCCCCCAGGTGACCGGATACACCGTGGCCGACGCGGAGGCCAGGCTGAGCGGCAAGGGCTTGAATTACCGGACCATCGGGGAGGGGGATGTGGTCACCAGCCAGGTGCCCGCCGCCAACTCCGCCGTACCGGGCGGGTCCACCGTGATCCTCTACCTGGGCGGACAACGTAGTGGGACAGAGCTATGAGGCGGCCAAGAACGCCCTGGAGGCGGCCGGCTTCTTCATGCGGGCCACCGGCACCAGCACCTTTTACACCAACTCCTCCCGGGCCCAGAGCCAGAGCGTGGCCGGCGGGGAGACCGCGGCCATCGGCACGGTGATCGACGTACAGTTCTCCACCGTGGTGGAGGACGGCTACGCCGGACTGGAGTAGACCGTCTTTTCCAGAGGGCCGGAAGGTCCAATGCGCAAAATTTAGAGAGAATGAAACCGCACCCGTGAGGGGTGACAACTTTGAAGCTGTGGAATCTGCTGCACGGCGTCCCCCTCACGGGGGAGCATTTTACCGAGGATATGGAAATTTCTTCCTTATCCTACGACACCCGGACCCTGGAGCCCGGGGCCCTGTTCGTGGCGCTGCCCGGGGCCAAGACCGACGGGGCGCGGTTTATCCGGGAGGCTCTGGAAAAAGGGGCGGCCGCCGTGTTGTGCGAGGCCGCGCCGGAGGGGGAAGGGCCCTGGCTGGTGACACCCGACGCCCGGCGGGCCCTGGCCATGGCCTCCGCCAACTGGTTTGGACATCCGGCCCAGGAGCTCACCCTGGTGGGCGTCACCGGCACCAACGGCAAGACCACCACCACCTGTCTCATCAAGGACCTGCTGGAGCGGGTGCTGGGGACCAAGGCGGGCCTCATCGGCACCATCGAAAACCAGATCGGCGCCCTTCGCCTTCCTGCCCACCGCACCACCCCGGAGAGCTACGAGGTTCAGCAGCTGCTGCGGCAGATGGCGGACGCGGGGTGCACCCATGTGGTGATGGAGGTGTCCTCCCACGCCCTGGTCCAGCACCGGGTGGAAGGATTGACCTTCGCCGCCGGGGTGTTCACCAACCTCACCCAGGACCACCTGGACTACCACCACACCATGGAGGAGTACCGGGACGCCAAGGGCCTGCTGTTCCGGCAGTGTGAGACCGCCGTTCTCAACCTGGACGACGAGGCGGGCCGGTGGTACCGGGAGCGGGTCCCCTGCCCCGTGTTCACCTACTCGGAGAACAAGGACGCCGCCGACCTGACCGCCAAGAATATCCGCCTTTTCCCGGGACATGTGGAGTTTGAGGCGGTGTCCAGACAGGACATCCAGCGCATCCATCTGCCCATCCCCGGGGGCTTCACCATCTACAACGCCCTGGCCGCCGCCTCCTGCGGAGTGTGTTTGGGGCTGGAGCTGGGAGAGATCGCCGCCGCCCTGCGCTGTGCCCGGGGGGTAAAGGGGCGGGTGGAGGTGGTTCCCACCCCCACCGCCTACACGGTGCTCATCGACTACGCCCACAGCCCCAACGCTCTGGAGAACGTGCTCCTCACCGCCCGGGACTTTACGGCGGGGCGGCTGGTCTGCCTGTTCGGCTGCGGCGGCGACCGGGACCGGACCAAGCGGCCCCTCATGGGGGCGGTAGTCCGGGAGCTGGCCGACGTGGCGGTGGTCACCTCCGACAACCCCCGCACCGAGGACCCCTGGGCGATTCTGGAGGACATCTTGGCCGGCATGGGCGGCCCGGGGGGCGAGATCCACATCGAGCCCGACCGGCCCCAGGCCATCCGCTGGGCCCTGGCCCAGGGGCGGCCGGGGGATGTGATCGTCCTGGCGGGCAAGGGGCATGAGACCTATCAGGAGGTAAACGGGGTGCAGTACCCCATGGACGAGCGGGAGATCGTGGCGGAATATTTTGAAAAACAGGCCCAGCGGCGGGAAAGGGCTGGAAATTTTCCGGCGGGTGTAGTATAATACCAGTTTGCCAACCGACCCATTGGCGTGCCCAAGAGAAAGAAAACTCCTGGAGGTTTGACCGATGACATATATCCTCAGTTTTATTGTGGCCTTTGGCGTCACTGCCATCGCCGGGCAGATCCTGATTCCCATTCTCCGCCGCCTGAAGGCGGGGCAGTCCATCCGGGAGGATGGGCCCACCTGGCACATGTCCAAGCAGGGCACCCCCACCATGGGCGGCCTGATGTTTATTCTGGGCATTGGAATCGCCGTGCTCACCGCCGGCTGGGGGGATCTCCAGAGGGGCCTTCACAACCATCTGGTGGTGTTCCTCTTTGCCCTGGTGTTCGGGGCCATCGGCTTTGTGGACGATTTCCAGAAGCTGCGCCACCACGCCAACGAGGGACTGACCGCCCCCCAGAAGTTTTTCCTGCAGCTGGCGGCGGCCGTCGTGTTTGTCATCCTGATGCGCCGGGACGGCTACCTCACCCCGGACCTGTATATCCCCTTCCTGAATGTGGAGATCGTGGGCATCCCCTGGATCGTATACATGGTCTTCGCCGCCTTCGTTATGGTGGGGACGGTGAACGCCGTCAACCTCACCGACGGGGTGGACGGCCTGGCCACCGGTGTGACCATCCCGGTGATGATCTGCTATGTGGCGGTGTCCGCCTGGTACGGCCGCACCGACCTGGTCATCGTGTCCGCCGCCCTGGCGGGGGGGCTGTCCGCCTTCCTCATCTACAACTTCCATCCGGCCAAGGTGTTCATGGGGGACACCGGTTCCCTGTTCCTGGGGGGCGCGGTGTGCGGCCTGGCCTTCGCCCTGGACCTGCCTCTGATGATCCCCATTGTGGGACTCATCTACGTCCTGGAGGTTCTGTCCGATATTATCCAGGTGGTATACTTCAAGAAGACCGGCGGCAAGCGGTTCTTCCGCATGGCGCCCCTCCACCACCATCTGGAGATGGGTGGCTGGAGCGAGACCAAGCTGTTCTGCGTCTTTTCCGGGATTACCCTGGTGCTGTGCCTGCTGGCGTTCCTGGGAGTCATGAATCGGTATCCCATGTAATTGGAAAGCCTTTGCAGGAGGGGAATTTCGCCGCCAGGGCGGCGAAATTCCCCGGCCAAAAGCAATACTAACGGTATATTCTCCTGAAGCAAAATCCCATTTGTATCAAAACATGAGAGTAAGGAGGCAGTCCATGGCCCGAAAGCCCAAACGTGATTTGACCGTCGATGAACAGCTGGCCCGGGGCCCTATGGACCTGCCCTTCCTGATGCTGGTGCTCCTTCTGCTGGGCATCGGCCTGATTATGATGTTCTCCGCCTCCTACGCCACCGCCTACTATAACGACGGGGACCCGCTGATCTATATTACCCGTCAGGCCATGTTTGCCGGGTTGGGGGTGGTGGCCATGTATGTGGTCTCCAAGATCAACTACCAGACCTTCCGATGGATGGCCCCCATCGCGCTGGTGGGATCTATCTTCCTGCTGATTTTGATCTATACTCCCTTGGGAGTGGAGCACGGCGGCGCCCGCCGGTGGCTGCGGCTGGGCATCGAGTTTCAGCCCTCGGAGTTCGCTAAAATTTCGGTCATCCTGTTCTTTGCCGCCCGGCTGTGCAAGCGGGACACGGAGAAGCACAAGCGATATAAGAACCGCACCTTTTTGGGACGGCTCTACAATCTGCTGGACCGGATCGGATTTATTGAGCTGGTGCCCTATATAGTGATCCTGGGAATCGTAGCCGGTCTGGTGGTTTTTCAGACCCATCTGTCCGGCGCACTGCTGATTCTGGCGGGAGGCGCGTCGGTGCTCTTTGCCGCGGGCATCCATCTGGGCTGGTTCATAACCGGAGGTGTGCTGGTGCTTTTGCTGGGCGTGGTGGTCATTGCCCTGAATCCCTACATGCTGGCCCGTATCCAGCTGTGGCAGGGGACGTGGGAGGACTTGGCCTATCAGACCCGCCAGTCCCTGATTGCCATGGGCTCCGGCGGTTTTCTGGGGCGTGGGCTGGGCAACAGCATGCAGAAAATGCTTTACATCCCGGAGCCGGAAAATGACTTTGTATTTCCAATTGTGGTGGAGGAGCTGGGTTTTTTGGGAGGACTTCTGGTGCTGGTCCTGTTTGCCCTGCTGATTCTGCGGGGTTACTGGCTGGCCCTCCACGCCCGGGATAAGTTCGGGGCGCTGACGGTCGTGGGGATTATCACGCTGTTTGCCGTCCAGGTGTTTCTGAACATCGGCGTGGTCACCAACCTGATTCCCAACACCGGCATCTCCCTGCCCTTCTTCAGCTACGGAGGCACCGCCCTGATGATCCAGCTGGCGGAGATGGGGATGGTGCTGAGTATCTCCCGGCAGATCCGGGCGCCGAAAAACGACTGAACAATTGACAATGGACAATTGACAATGGACAATTGGGTAGTTGACGGAGCCGGATGCGTGGAGAAGAAGGCTGTACTGGCTTCTGTGGGATGGCATTTGAATTTGCTGGCTCTGGTTCAACAGCGCCGCGGAAAAAGAGCGTGAATTATATCTTCCAATTAAGACTACGGCATCAAAAGAAGAATCGCATCCCAGAGGCGACAATTGTCAATTGTAAATTGTCAATTGTCAATTCTCGTAAATTGTCAATTCTTACGAGGTGTTTGCATGAACATTCTGTTTACCTGCGGCGGGACGGCCGGGCATGTGAATCCGGCGGTGGCCCTGGCCCGCATCTTTCAGGAGCGCAACCCGGGCTGCCGGGTGCTCTTTGTGGGGGCGGACGGGGGGATGGAGACCCGCCTGGTGCCCAAGGAGGGCTACCCCATCGAGACGGTGACCATCACCAACTTCCACCGCTCCCTGGCCCCGGCGGACATCGCCCACAACTTTGGGACCCTGATGAACATGCAGAAGTCCAAGGGCCAGGCCCGGCGCATTGTGGACGATTTCAAGCCCGACCTGGTGGTGGGTACCGGGGGCTATGCCTCCTTCCCCGTGGTGAAAGAGGCCGCCCGCCGGAAGATTCCCACCGCCGTCCACGAGTCCAACGCCGTCCCCGGCCTCACCACCAAGGCCCTGAGCAAGGTGGTGGACTGTGTGATGGTGGGCTTTGAGGAGAGCCGCTCCCACTACGACCACCCGGAGCGGGTGGTGGTTACCGGCACCCCGGTGCGGGGGGACTTCTTCCGCTATACCCGGCAGGAGGCCCGGGAGAAGCTGGGCCTCGCCGATGAGCGGCCCCTCCTGTTGTCCTACTGGGGGTCCCTGGGGGCGGAGGTGATGAACCGCCGCATGGTGGACTTCCTGGAGCGGGAGGCGAAGGAGGGAGCTCCCTTCCGCCACATCCACGGGGCGGGCCGGGATTTCGCCTGGATGCAGGAGGAGCTGCTCCGCCGGGGCGTGAAGCTGGAGGGCACCGGCATCGAGGTGCGGGAGTATATCTACGACATGCCCCTGGTGATGGCGGCCGCCGACGTGGTGGTGTGCCGGGCGGGGGCCTCCACCATCTCGGAGCTCACCGCCATCGCCAAGCCGTCCATCCTGGTCCCCTCCCCCAACGTCACCGCCAACCACCAGGAGAAGAACGCCCGGGTGCTCTCCGGGCAGGGGGCGGCGGTGCTGCTGCTGGAGAAGGATTGCCCCGGCATGGAGCTCTACGACCAGGCCTCCGCCCTGCTGCGGGACCCGGCCAGGCGGGATTCCATGATTCGGGCCCTGAACTCCATGGCCGTCCCCGACGCGGGGGAGAAGATCTACCAGACCCTCATGGGCCTCTTGAAGAAGTAGGGGCGGCGTTCCGCCGCCCAGGGCCGTCCGAAAACGGGTGGCCGAAGGGTTCGGAGGGAACGATAGTGTGAAAGAAAACCGTCAGGGTTGTCTTTCACGTTCGATTAAACCACTTTTCAGAACGTTTTAACGTTCTGAAAAGTGCCGTCAGCTTGTCGAAAAAGCTTTTTCGACAAGCTGGGACGGCTATCAGCCGCCCGCTGCTGCCCGGGTGTGGTTTGTGCAGGCGATCATATTCGCCCCTACAAGATACAGTCCCGATCTCAGCGAAGTGCCAGAAACCACTTTGCCGTTTTGGGCATAGGATAGCCTGAATCCAACATATATTGGAGGCTATCCCATGAGTTATCTTGAAATTCGCGGCGGTGTGCCGCTTTCCGGACGGCTGCGGGTCCAGGGGGCGAAAAACAGCGTTCTGCCCATCCTGGCCGCCGCCCTGCTGGCCCCGGGCCAGAG
Source organism: uncultured bacterium (assembly GCA_949295195.1). Classification (GTDB taxonomy): domain Bacteria; phylum Bacillota; class Clostridia; order Oscillospirales; family Oscillospiraceae; genus Lawsonibacter. The sequence goes on from CASFKT010000035.1 coordinate 12,263, forward strand.
CGTCCTCCACAACTGTCCCGACCTGTCCGATGTGGCGGCCACGGGGAAGATCCTGCGGCTGCTGGGCTGCGGGGTGGAGCGGGAGGAAAAGATCCTGCTGGTGGACGCCTCCCAGCCCACGGGCTGTGCCATCCCCGACCCGCTGATGCGGGAGATGCGCTCCTCGGTGATTTTCCTGGGGGCCATGCTGGCCCGGCTGGGCCGGGCGGAGCTGAGCTACCCCGGGGGCTGTGAGCTGGGGCCCCGGCCCATCGACCTGCACCTGGCCGCGCTGCGGAGCCTGGGTGCGGAGATCGTGGAGGAGCAGGGCCGCCTGCGCTGTACAGTGGGGAGCGGCCTGGTGGGGCGGGAGCTGTGCCTGTCCATCCCCAGCCACCATCGTGGGGGCGGCCCGGGAGCCGGAGATCGTGGATTTGCAGAATTTCCTCAACGCCATGGGGGCCCGGGTGTCCGGCGCGGGCAGCCCGGTGGTGGCCGTGGAGGGCGGGATGTCCCTCCACCCGGCGGAACATACCGTGATGGGCGACCGCATCGCGGCGGCCACATACTTATGCGCGGTGGGGGCCGCCGGCGGGCGGTTGGAGCTGGAGGGTGCGGAACCGTCCAGTCTGGCCGCGGTGACCGCCTGCCTCCAGGAGGCGGGCTGTGAAATCAAGATCCTGGGGGACCGGGTTGCCCTGAACAGCCGGGGACGGCTGAGGGGAATTCGTCCGGTGCGCACTGCCCCCTATCCAGGCTTTCCCACCGACGCTCAGGCGGTGCTCATGGCCGCTCTGGCAGGAGGGACCGGCACCACCATGTTTGTAGAGAATATGTTTGACAGCCGGTACCGGCATGTGGATGAGCTCTCCCGGATGGGGGCCGATATCCAGCTGGCGGGGCGGGTGGCGGTGGTCACCGGGCGGCCCCTCCACGCCGCCAAGGTGCACAGCACCGACCTGAGGGGCGGAGCCGCTCTGGTGGTGGCCGCCCTGGTGGCGGAGGGGGTGAGCCAGGTGAGCGGCCTGGAGCACATCCGCCGGGGTTACGAGGACCTGGAGGGACAGCTGACCGCCCTGGGGGCGGAAGTCCGGCTGATACACTGAGATAAAAAACGCCGCTCCCGCGCGGGGCGGCGGCAGGAGAACACCTATGGCGTCAATGCGGCACAACCGAAAACGGAAACGGGGTCGGCGGCGGTTCGGCCTGCTGTTCAAGCTGCTGTGCGGGGCGGCCCTGGTGGCCGCCGCCACCTTGGGAGCCACCGTCTTTTTTCAGGTGGAGACCATCGCGGTGGTGGGCAACAGCCGCTACACCGCCCAGGAGGTCATCGACGCCTCCGGGGTCCAGATCGGCGACAACCTGTTTCAGATGAACAAAAACCAGATCAGCCAGCAGATTTTGCAGCGGCTGCCCTATGTGGGGGAGGTATCTCCCCAGCGGGGGCTGCCCAGCACCCTCACCATCCAGGTGACGGAGATCTCCGCCGCCGCCCAGGTGGAGGTCTATCAGGACGATTCGGCGCAGGCAGAGCCGGCGGCGGAGGACGGGTCCGGGGACAGCGGGGAGGGGGACGGCTCCCAGGCAGAGGGGGAGGAGCTCCCCACTCTGGCCGATCAGCCCTGGCTCATCAGCACCAGCGGCAAGCTGCTGGAGGTGGCGCCGGAAGGGAGCGGAGCGCTGTCCGTCACCGGGCTGACGGTTCTGGCCCCCCAGGCGGGGACCATGCTGGCGGTGCCCCAGGAGCAGCAGTCCCGGCTGGCCACGCTGAAGGAGCTGCTCTCCGCCCTGGAGGCGGCTGGGGAGCTGGATCAGGTCTCCTCCATTGACCTGACCCACTCCACCTGGGTGGGAATGCGCTACCGGGAGAATTTTGACGCGCGCCTGCCCCTGGGAGAGGATATGGCCCACTCCCTGGCGGTGCTGTCGGCGGCGGTGGAGGACACCCTCCAGACCCGGGGGCCCCAGGCCGCCGGCACCATGGATCTGACCCAGGAGATGGCGGACGCGATCTTTACTCCGGCGGAGCAGTAAAAAAGCTGGAAAGTTTCTGCAATTCCGCCTTTTTCTCTTGACCTGCCTGAAAAAGAGCGATACAATATAACAAAATATCGACTTTGCAATTCATCCGACCACAAGAAGTAGGCTTGTGGGGGATTTTGACTTTGTACTTAGGAGGAACGACAATGGCCTTCGGAATGGACATGGGTCCCGACAGTGTGGTAAATATCAAAGTAATCGGCGTGGGCGGCGGCGGAAACAACGTGGTCAACCGCATGGTGCGCACCGGCACCAAGGGGGTTGACTTTATCGCCATCAACACGGACAAGCAGGCGCTGACCGTGTCGGCCGCCACGTATAAAATTCAGATCGGGGAGAAACTCACCAACGGACAGGGGGCGGGCTCCGACCCGGAGGTGGGACGCAAGTCCGCCGAGGAGAACCGCAACCAGATCTCCAAGGCCCTGGAGGACGCGGACATGGTGTTCATCACCGCCGGCATGGGCGGCGGCACCGGCACCGGCGCGGCCCCCATTGTGGCCGACATCGCCAAGGAGCTGGGCATCCTCACCGTGGGCGTGGTGACAAAGCCCTTCCGCTTTGAGGGTATGCGCCGGATGAAGCAGGCCGAGGGGGGCATCAACGAGCTGCGCAACAAGGTGGACTCCCTGGTCATCATCCCCAACGAGCGGCTGAAGCTGGCCACCGACCAGAAGATCACCATGCTCAACGCCTTTGAGATCGCCGACGATGTGCTGCAGCAGGCGGTCCAGTCCATCTCCGACCTGATCAAGAACACCGGGTTCATCAACCTGGACTTCGCCGACGTGTCCGCCGTGATGAAGGACGCCGGCCGGGCCCACATGGGCGTGGGCCGGGCCGCCGGCAAGAACAAGGCCGAGGAGGCCGCCAAGATGGCCATTTCCAGCCCCCTGCTGGAGACCTCCATCAACGGGGCCAAGGGCGTGCTGATCAACGTCACCGGCTCCATGGACATCGGCCTGGAGGAGGTGGAGACCGCCGCCAATCTGGTGCAGGAGGCCGCCCACCCCGAGGCCAATATCATCTTCGGCGCCGCCTTCGACGACACCCTGGAGGACGAGCTGCGAGTCACCGTCATCGCCACCGGCTTTGACGAGAAGGAGGAGCAGCCTGCCGCCGCCCCCGCCGCGGCCGCCAGCAGCAAGCCCTTCACCAGCGCCGGAGCCCGTGTGGAGGAGCAGCGCGCCGCCGGAGCGGCCCAGTTTACCGCCCCTGCCCCCGCGCAGGAGCCCGAGGCCGAGAAGGCCGCCGTCAGCGACGACGACTGGGACATCCTGGAGCGCATTTTCAACCGCAAGCGCTGAGACCGGCGGTTCTGACAAGCGAAATACCCCGGCCCTGGAGAGGAAGCAAACGCCGCTCCAGGGCCTTTTTTAAAAGAAAACGGCCGCTGGAACGGCGGGAGGTAGCGTATGGGAACGAGAATGAGGGCCTGGCTCTCTGTGGGGACGGCGGCGGTCTGTGCGCTGCTGGTGGCTGGCTGCGCGGCGGCGCTGGAGGTGGATATGGTCAATCTCCAGGCCGCGGTGGAGGAGCGTGGGGAGGTCCCGGCGTGGGCGGCCCCGTATGTTTCAGAGGAGACCGGCCCCTGTGAGCAGGAGATCCGGCGCTGGAGCCGTCCGGAGCCAGAGACTCTGCCGGAGGCCGGGCCGGAGGAGATGCGCGGTCTGCTCACCGCCCTGGGGCTGGATCAAGATGTTACGGCATCCTACCCGCTGGAGCGGCTGGAGGAGTTTTGTTCGGCCGAGACGATCACGGTGCACTCTGCCTACCTCAGAACAGGAGAGGACGGCACGGTGAGCTACCATACCCGGGAGGAGGCCCTGGCAGAACTGACGGCGGACCAGAAGCGGGAGACAGGAGATGCCTGGATGAACCTGCGGGTGGGCTGGACCAGTGGGAGCAAAGAACCGGAGGGGGATCTGTTTACTGTAACCGCCCTATGGCTCACCCAGCCCGCTGAGGGATGGGAGGACGTGATCGGCATCGCTGTGAAAGGGTATACCGCGGACGATTCGACCCTGCGCGGGTGGTATTGCTCCGGCGGGGAGGATGAGGCCGGAGCCGGACTTGAGGATGGCACGGCCTATCAGACGCTAGCCGCGCCGGACTGGGAGGGCGGGGCCATGATTCTGGATTTGGCCGGGACCACCCAAGGGAAGAAGGCATATGTGGAGCTGTACGCACAGCCCCTCTATCCGGAGATCTCCATGCACAGCCAGGTGTGCGGGACCTATCTCCACCAGCGGGAACAGCAGGAGGGGAGTCCTGCATTGGGGCTGCTTCAAGGGCCGGAGGAGGGAGGGAAAAACAGGGGCTGGATGGAGCACTCCGTGACCGTGCCCAAATCCCTGCGGGAGCAATACGCGCCCCGGACGCTCCCGTGTGAATTTTTTTACGCCCCATGAGGAGGAGAAGAAAACCTTTCGTGTGGTTTTAAAGAAAAAGCCGCTCCCCGGAGAAGAAATTTCTCTGGGGAGCGGTTTCATTTGTGATATCTCCAGTCATCCCGGCTGCTGGGCGGCCAGCATGCGGGCGGGGAGCTTGCCCTTCTTGGGCTCGAAGCCCATGTCGGTGATCAGCTGTTTATCCGGGTCCAAGTACAGATTCTGGCTGAACCCGTCCAGGATGGCCTGGTGGCCGTCGCAGTCCTGGGAGATATTGGCCTGTGCCAGGCCGGGGATGTTCAGCAGCCGCAGGAGCATGGCGGTGTGGCTGTCCACGCTGCCGTGCCAGGTGACCAGCCCCAGCAGCTTCTTCCGGTCCAGAGCCAGCACCTCGCTGGGCAGCAGCTCGTCGGACACCAGAATGGCCGGCTGATTCCCCAGGGGATCGGGGATTTTTTCGCCCAGAAGCAGGCGGATCATCCGGTTGGAGATGTCCCGCAGGTCGGCCCCCCGGGCCGCCATATAGGGGTTCTCCATGGCGGCGAAGGCGGCGGAGTAGCTGGTCCCCGCCACCTGGACGGCGTACTCCGCGGTGGTGTACTGGGTCTGGATGATGGACAGAATGCTGTCCACAAAGGAGGTGTCCTCCAGCAGCATGGCGTGGATGGCAAAGATGGATGCCGCCTGGGGACCCACCACCAGCGCGGCTTGGTCGTACAGATCGGCCAGCTGGAGCACCGCCCGGCGCTGGGCGGTCTGGAACCGGAGGACCTCATCCCCCGAGGAGAGGTGGGAGAGGAAGTCCAGCTGGAAAGGCTGGCGGTGGTACACCCGAAGGGGACCGTAGGCAACCTGATCCAAAATGGACTTGCCGGTCAGGATTTTCATACGATCACCGCCCCTCTGCGTTGAAAAATGTTTGGCTGCTCCCAGGGCAAATGTGCCAAGGATCTTTTTGTATTTTTGATTATAGTAACATTTGTACCTTTTGTAAATCGGAAAAATTGCACAACAAAGAATGTTAAAATTTGGTAAGATCAAAGAAACGGAAAACATTTTGCCTGGTAAATTGGTGAAAGAAAGGGAAAAAGCGCGAAAAACGGAGGAGAAATCGACGCTTTACAGCGTTAAACAGTCGTGCTATAATAAGACCAAATCCATCCTGCCGCAGGGAGCTTTTTTCTGCCCGCGGCTGCAAATTTGGTAAATTTTGATTTCCAGGAGGTTTTGTGTCATGGTTTCCAAACGCATGCTTGGGCTGGGCACCGCCCGCTCTGTGATCCGGGAGCTGTTTGAGTACGGCAACCAGCGGGCCGCCGTCGTCGGCCGGGAGAACGTGTATGACTTCTCTCTGGGCAATCCCAGCGTCCCCGCCCCTCCCCAGGTGAATGAGACGGCCATCCGCATTCTGCAGGAGCAGCCCGACCTGATCCACTGCTACACCAGCGCCCAGGGGGACGCCGCCGCCCGGCAGCGGTTTGCCGACTCCCTGAACCGGCGCTTCGGCGGGGACTACACCGCCGATCAGTTCTACCTCACCGTAGGCGCGGCAGCATCCCTGTGCTGCGTGTTCAACGGCCTCACCTGCCCGGAGGACGAGTTCGTCGTTTTTGCCCCCTACTTCCCCGAGTACAAGGTGTTCATTGAGGGGGCCGGAGCCAAGATGGTGCTCATCCCCCCGGAGATCGAGCACTTCCAGATCGACTTCGCCGCCTTTGAGCAGGCCCTCACCCCCCACACCAAGGGCGTGGTGGTGAACAGCCCCAACAACCCCTCCGGCGTGGTCTACTCCCAGGAGACCCTGGAGCGGCTGGCGGACATTTTGAGAAAGAAGGAGGCCGAGTACGGCCACCCCATCTACCTCATCTCCGACGAGCCCTACCGGGAGATCGTGTTCTCCGGCGTGAAGGCCCCCTGGATTCCCCATCTGTACGACGACACCATTGTGTGCTACTCCTTCAGCAAGTCCCTCTCCCTCCCCGGCGAGCGTCTGGGCTATGTGTTGGTCCCCGGCAAGGTTACCGACTCCAAGGAGGTGTATGCCGCCGTGGCTGGGGCCGGGCGCTCTCTGGGCTATGTGAATGCCCCCAGCCTGTTCCAGCAGGTGACCTCCCTGTGCTGCGATTTGACCTCCGACCTGTCGGTATACGAGCACAACTGCAAGCTTCTGGTGTCCGCCCTTCGGGAGATGGGCTACCATGTGGCCGAGCCCGGCGGGGCCTTCTACCTGTTCCCCCGCAGCCTGGAGCCCGACGACGTGGCCTTCAGCGAGCGGGCCAAGCAGTTCGACCTGCTGCTGGTGCCCGGCTCCGGCTTCGGCGCTCCCGGCCACTTCCGGCTGGCCTACTGCGTCCAGCCCGAGATGATTGAGCGGGCGCTGCCGAAATTTAAGGAGCTGGCTGATTCGTATCGATAAAATCGGCGTAAAATACAGGCAAAGCGGAGGAGCAACATACCGCTTTGCCTGATTTTTATGGGCTTTGGACAGCTTTTTTCATCGTTTTTCCCCTAGTCAAACCCCATGTCCGTCTAGTATGATTAACGTGGAAAAGAAGAGGAACAAAGAATCAAATTCCCGTAGGAGGAAGAATCGTATGACTTTGAGAAAAACAAAAGTGATCTGCACCCTGGGCCCCGCGGTGGACGACGAGGAGCTGATCCGCAAGCTGATCCGTGCCGGCATGGACGCGGCGCGCTTCAACTTTTCCCACGGCGACCACGAGGAGCATCTGCAGCGCCTGAACAAGCTGAACAACGTCCGGGACGCCATGAGCCGTCCGGTGGCCACCATTCTGGACACCAAGGGCCCGGAAATCCGCATCAAGAGCTTTGATACCAAATCGATTACCCTGGAGGCGGGCGCCTCCTTCACCCTGACCACCCGGGAGGCGGCGGGCAATGCCGGGCTGGTCTCCGTCACCTACCCCAATCTCCACAAGGAGGTGGGCCCCGGCCAGGAGATCCTCATTGACGACGGCCTGGTGGCCCTGAAGGTGGACCGCATTGAGGGCCAGGACATCCACTGCACCGTGGAAAACGGCGGCACCCTGTCCGCCAACAAGAGCATCAACATCCCCGGCGTGAAGATCCACCTGCCCGCCCTCACCGAGAAGGACGTCAGCGACATCAAGTTCGGGGTGGAGCACGACTTTGACTTCATCGCCGCCTCCTTTGTCCGCCGGGCCGCCGACGTCCAGGCAGTCCGGGAGGTGCTGGACCAGTTCGGCGGCCAGGACGTGAAGATCATCGCCAAGATCGAGAACCAGGAGGGCGTGGACAACATCGACGAGATCCTGGCTGCCGCCGACGGCGTCATGGTGGCCCGGGGCGACCTGGGCGTGGAGATCCCCGCCGCCCGGGTGCCCATCCTGCAGAAGCAGATCATCCGCAAGGGCCTGCGCCTGGGCAAGCCGGTGATCACCGCCACCCAGATGCTAGACTCCATGATCCGCAATCCCCGCCCCACCCGCGCCGAGGTGTCCGACGTGGCCAACGCCGTCTTTGACGGCACCAGCTGCGTCATGCTCTCCGGCGAGACTGCCAACGGCAACTACCCTGTGGAGGCCCTGTCCGCCATGGTGGGCATCGTGGAGGAGGCCGAGCAGTCCATCCACTATTGGCGCCGCTTTGAGAAGATGATGGGGGTGTCCGCCTCCAACATCGACGACGCCATCACCCACACCTGCTGTCTCACCGCCAAGGATCTGGACGCCAAGGCCATTCTGGTGGCCACCAGCTCCGGCCGCACTGCCCGGATGATCTGCCGGTTCCGTCCCTCCTGCCCGGTGGCCGCCCTCACCATGCACGAGAAGGTGCGCCGCCAGCTGGCCATCTCCTGGGGCATCATCCCCTTCCTCACCGGGGAGGTGACCTCCACCGACCGGATCTTCTCCATGTCTGTGGAGGTGGCCCTGAAGGAGGGCCTGGTCCAGAACGGGGACACCGTGGTCATCACAGCTGGCGTGCCCCTGGGCCGCAGCGGCTCCACCAACCTGATCAAGGCGCAGATCGTCAACGAGGAGGATCTGCTGTAAGGAAACCGCTCCATAAAAACGGCCGTCCCAACCGGGGCGGCCGTTTTGTGCTTTGAAGCTTGCCGAGAGGAGCATGTGTGAAAGATAGGGGAAAAATCGGATACACTAGACACCGACGGCCCCTTGTCTGCATAGGGGAAGCGTGATACAATCAGGACAAATGGAACAGGAGGCGGAGCCATGGAGACCACCCTTTACTTTGGCGGGCCCATCGTGACCCTGGAGGAGCCCCAGTATGCCCAGGCCCTGGTGGAACGGGGCGGACGGATTACCCATGTGGGGGACCGGGAGGAGGCGGAGCGCCTGGCCGGTCCCGGGGCCCGCCGGGTGGACCTGGAGGGCCGGGCCCTCCTGCCCGCCTTTCTGGATCCCCACAGCCACCTGCTGGCCTGCGCCTACGCCCGCCTCCAGGTCCCTCTGGGGGAGTGTGCCGGCTGGGGGGAGATTACGGACCGGCTGGCTAAGCACGTTCAGGAGCGGGGCATTCAGCCCGGGGAGTGGGTCAAGGGCACCGGCTACGATCAGAATGCCCTGGCGGAGGGGGCGGCCCCCGACCGCTTCTGCCTGGACCGGGCCTGTCCCCACAATCCGGTGATCATCCAGCACGCCTCCGGCCACGCGGGGGTGTTCAACACCCTGGCCCTGGAGCGGCTGGGGGCGCTGAACGGGGACTGCAGCCTGGAGCGGGACGGGCAGGGGGAACTCACCGGCCGGGGGGAGGAGAACCCCTTCCTGGACCTGCTGGGCCGGGTCCCCATGGAGGGCCTGGAGGACGTGCTGAGGGCCTTTCAGGGGGCCCAGGAGGAGTACGCCTCCCACGGCATCACCACCGCCCAGGAGGGCCTGCTCCAGCCGGTGATGGCCCCGGTGTACCAGGAGATTTTGCGGCGGGGGCTCTTGTACCTGGATGTGAACGCCTACGTCCCCCCGGCGGACTATGACCGCCTCCGGGGACAGTTTGCCCAGGGGGTCAGCGCCTCGCTTGGGAGCTTCCAGGTGGCGGGCATGAAGATCTTTCTGGACGGCTCCCCCCAGGGGGGCACCGCCTGGGTGCGGGAGCCCTATGCGGGGGGCGGCTGTGGGACCTCCACCATGACGGACGGCCAGGTGCTGTCGGCCTTCCGGCAGGCCCTGGACCGGGACGC